>JAAEEP010000009.1 GCA_013415695.1 Methanomassiliicoccales archaeon
CTCAGAGAACGCCTTGACGTCGATATTCATCACATCCACGAGAGGAAGAGCGTCATTGAGAGCCTCCTCAGAGATGAAACCGTTTGTGTTCAGCAGGATGAATAGGCCCTCTTCCTTCGCCAATGCAGCGGTGTCCAGAATGAACTCGAGCCAGACTATTGGCTCATTGTATGTCCATGCGATGCCGTCCACGCACCTGTCCACTGCAGATCTCATCACGTCCTCAGGATTCATGATCTCGCATGGCAGTTCCCCCTCATTGGCGCAAGCAACCACGAAATTCTGACAGTTATCGCAGCGCAGATTGCAACCGAAGGTGCCGAGTGAAAAGAGCCTGCTGCCCGGTCTGAAGTGAAAGATGGGCTTCTTCTCGATGGGGTCTGCTGTGGATGCGCATACATGCCCGTATGATAACGATCTAAGTTCATTTCCAATGTTCCTACGGGTCCTGCAGATGCCAGTCTTCCCCTCGGCAAGCAAGCATCGATGAGGACAAAGTTCGCAGCGAACATTTCCATCCTCTCTGGACCACCATCTAGCGGTAATACCATCCATGAATCTCAACGAATTCGTAAGGTACTCGATAGATAGAAAGATTTGTCGATTCAGACCCTGAGGCCTCTGAGATCAGTAAGCCTTCCTAATGGTAATAGACCGACCTCGCTGCAGGCGATTATCTTGGCTTCCCCAAGCTCCTTCCCCTTGAGTATGGGGGATAAATATTCATCCGGAGAAACGGTGGAAAAATCCGTTCCCAGAGCCAAGGGAGAGAAGGCAGGTATGACGGTGATCCCCATTCTCTCATGGTGGACGAAGCAGGGAAGCTTGACATATGCTCCCACGCTATCGATGATCTTGATGGAGGGGTGCTCATGTGCCATGACCACGGGTCTCGATCCGTGGTCCTTGTGTCCGTGGACGAATGTCACACCGTTCTCATCGAACGAGTCGACCATTGGGATCCCCATCTTCGATACGATGTTCGCCAAGTAGTTGTCGTGATTGCCTCTGACCATGACAACCTCAGCCGTACTCTTGATCATTTCCAGCAGTGAACGCACCTCGCTCCACTCCTGGCTCAGGTTTCGACTGAACTCATGTTTGAAATCACCCAACACGACAACTTTCTCGATCTCGAACTTGTCGATAAGATACATCAGTTTCTCGGACATCAATCGAGTCTGCATTCTGGGCAGATGGATCCCGTCATTCTCCAGGGCGCTCTCGTAGCCAATATGGAGATCCGCTATGATCAGAGTGTCGTCTGTGATCAGGCACCTGTCAGTGGATGCGATAATTCCAGGGGTGAGCTCCATCATCTCCATGTGACGATCTCCAATATCACACCTAGCCCGGTCAAGCGTATTTCTAGATTCGCCATATACAGCGGGCTTGGAGGTACAACTTTCAAGATACCCTCCGAAACCATATTGATTCCCATCAGCCAATCACCGGGGGATGATCAGGAGGACCTTCGTTATCCTGCCATCCATAGGCAATGGTACCGAAAGGTCTCTCTGGAGAGATGGAATCAGACACTGGGATGAATTCATAGATTCACCTTCTATAAATGGCATGTCTCAAAGCCGCAAGGAGAAGATGGACGAGCATCTCATCGAAGCCAGAGAAATGCTGAACAGTGGACATTCTCATTATTTCACCAATCTACTGGTTCCATGTGAGCAGTGGCGGCTGTTCCAGGAAATGGAGCCCAGTGTTACATATTTGGATATCGAGACCGATGGATTGAGACACGATTCCAAGGTTACCGTTGTCGGTATTCACCGAGATGGCGAGACACGAACATTGGTGAGGGGGATTGATCTGCACTCCGACTCGCTGGCAAGAGCTCTAAGAGGGACCAAACTGCTCGTGACCTTCAATGGTAGAAGCTTCGACGTTCCGCTCCTGGACTTCAACTTCCCGTTTACGGTTCCAAGGGTACCGCACTTCGATCTCCGTCACGGATGCGCGAGGATCGGCCTGAGGGGAGGTCTTAAGAAGGTTGAGAGAGACGTTGGTATTGGGAGGCCGAAGGAGGTCGATTACGTTACCGGGGAGGAGGCTGCCTATCTCTGGAAGCTCTGGGAGCGGAAGGGCAACCAGAATGCTCTCAATCTCCTCAGGAGATACAACGAGGAGGATACCAGGAACCTCGAGCCGCTTGCCAGGCATACGTACGAGAGATTGAAATCTAGACTTGAAGGAGAGATGATAGAATGTCAGCGATGAGCCGAGCCAGTGATTTCTCTAGCTTCATGGAGGTCGCGGCCGAGACCGCAAGATTCCTCACAAGGGCGAAGAGGGTGGATGTGCTGGCTCACATAGACGCTGATGGTATAACATCTGCCTCCATAGCCTCAATGGCCCTTGATAGGGCGGGAATAGATCATTCGGTTCATTTCATCAAGAAACTGGATCCAGAAGCGATCGAGAAGATCAATCTATGCGAATCCGATGCAGTTTGGCTAGTGGATCTGGGAAGCGGATCATACAGCCTTCTTGAGCACAGGGGGGTGTGCATTTCAGACCACCACGCCCCCAACTTCAACGGGCAGACCTGTCTTACAGCTTATTTCGGTCGACATGTGAACCCCCACCTCCACGGGAAGGATGGATCTGTCGAGATATGCGGGGCGGGGGTGACCTATCTGGTAGCGAGGATGATGGATGAGCGAAACAAAGACCTCTCCTACCTGGCCATCGTGGGAGCGGTGGGGGATTTCCAGGATTCCGGTGAGTGTCGCCTCATTGGTATCAACCGTCACATACTGCAGGATGCTGAGGAGATGGGGGTTATCCGGGCATCCACTGACATTCGACTGTTCGGAAGGGAGACAAGACCCCTAGCGAGGATGCTCCAGTACTCCTCGGACCCTTTCTTGCCTGGCTTGACTGGCAACTACTCAAACTGCAAGGAAACGCTGCAGATACTTGGCCTGATCCCCGATGATGGTGTATTCGAGGGGGATGCACCTGAGGGAGATGATTCCATGGGTTCGAACAGAAGGTGGATCGATTTGGACCATGAGGAGAAGAAGAGACTCACCAGCTGGCTCTGCGAATTCCTTCTGCACAACGGCCTGGGATCACGAGCTGTAAGGAGGCTCATAGGCGAGGTCTACGTCCTACCGAGAGAGGAAGAGGGCACGCCCCTTCACGACGCCAAGGAGTTCGCAACCCTGTTGAACGCGTGCGGAAGGTACGGGAAGGCCGGAATGGGCATGGAGGTGTGCAAAGGAGATCGCAACCAGCATCTAAAGGAGGCGCTCACGATGCTCGGATCGCACCGCAGGTACCTCTCCGAATCCATAGGTCTGTTGACCTATCCAAACCCTTCTAGGGTGGGAGCGGAGGGAGATGCATCGCAAATTGGTACGGGGAAGGTACCAGATGATTCCATCGTTATCCTCCCCTTCGGGAAGAACATCAGGTACTTCCAGGCAGATGAAAGGATCCCGGACACCATAGTTGGAATAGTGGCTGGCATGTATCTTGGCTCAAATCAAGAGATAGCGGATAGACCACTTATCGGCATGGCCCCCGTGCAGGATGATCCAGAGAAAGTGAAGGTTTCTGCAAGGGGGACGAAGGAGCTGGTGAGGATGGGGCTGGACCTTGCCAGGGCCATGAGGCTGGCCTCGGAGAGAGTTGGAGGAATTGGCGGTGGTCACGCAATCGCAGCAGGAGCCACCATCGAAAGAGGAAGGGAAGAGGATTTTCTCGAGGAGATCGAGAGTATTGTGGGTAACCAGCTATCAGATGCTAACCGAGAAGCATGAGGAGTATTGCCTTCTGAGCATGCAGCCTGTTTTCTGCCTCGTCGAATACCACGCTCTGAGGCCCGTCGATGACCTCTGCACTGATCTCAAGTCCGCGATGTGCCGGCAGACAATGGAGAACGATGGCATCGCTCTTTGCCTTTGAAAGAAGCTGGGAATTGAGCTGATAGGGCTCGAATACCTTCTCGCGCTCCACTTCTTCTCCTTCCTGACCCATGGAGACCCAAACATCCGTGTAAAGGATATCAGCCCCTTTGACCGCCTCTGCCGGATCCTCGATTATCAGGGAGGAACACCCGGTTGCTGAAGCGAGAGCCTCTGCCTTCCTCGTGATTTCCCCATCCGGAAAGTATCCATAAGGGCAGCACGCCACGAAGTCCATTCCCACTATGGCGGCGGCCAGCATGAGCGAGTTGCAGACATTGTTCCCATCTCCGAGGTACACCAACTTCAATCCCCTGAGCTTGCCTTTATACTCCATTACAGTCTGAAGATCGGCGACGATCTGGCATGGATGCTCAAGGTCATCCAAACCGGATATGACCGGTATGGATGCGTTCTTGGCCAACTCTTTCATGTTCTTGTTGGAGAAAGCACGGTACATGATAGCATCCAGGTACCTACTGAGCACCTTTGCGGTATCCGCAATGGTCTCACCCCTCCCAATCTGAAGATCCTTGGGGCTAAGGTAGAGGGCGTGACCGCCAAGCTGGAACATACCTGTTTCGAAGGATACCCTGGTACGCGTAGAGGATTTCTCGAATATCATCCCAAGGGTCTTTCCCTTGAGAGGAAGATCCGCGCCCTTTGTCCCTTTCTTGATCTCGATCGCATCCCGAACGAGCTGTTCTAGCTCTTCCTTGATGTCTAGAATTGAAATGACGTCCCTTTTCATTTTCTCGGATGTCGGAAGAACTGTTCCCTATTAACGGTTTTGTGTAATGCGGTACATTTCAAGGTAAGAATTGTCCCCTATGCTTGCCATAGTTTGACCTAGAAGTATCAATTTAAAGAATAGTAAGGAGTTTATAAATGGTTTTTCGAGATCTCATTCATCTTGGCAACAGGTAAATTCCAGGAATAACTGGCACAGGTCTCAGTTCCTTTGATCCGTAATTTTTCCTCCTCATACTATCACCCTTATACGGTAAACTCATCTATTACCGTTAATATTTCATTTTAGCGTATTCTAGAGATATATTTAAGCCTTTTGAACATATTATATCGATAAAACCTTGTTTGAGTGGGAAATATGAGTAAGATTGGCATTGAACAGATCAAGGTCTTATCAGATCCCAATCGGTTGGCCATTCTATCACTACTGTCAATGAAGGAAATGACCACCACGCAGATTTCGCAACTGCTAGGTATCAGTGTCCAGAACACGCAGTACCACATAAAGAAACTTGCCGAGGCCGATCTCATTTCACAGACACGCCAAGAAATAGTTGGCAACCTTGTGGAGAAATATTACAGATCCGCATTCGAACCGGGCATGATTTCAGAGGCTGCGGACGAGGCGACTATTGACATTGCCGAGCGGGCCGATCTCGTGTTCGCCGCAATGGGGGCAATCAAAGGCATACTCAATCATGGCATATCAATTTTGGACGAACGGAGGAATGAATATTTCCTAAGACCAGATATTCGACCCCGATATCCCTTTGGAGCCGACTATATAATCCTACCCAATACCTCAGAGAGCGCGAAGATGGCCGAGACTCTTGTCACTGAATTCGACGATAAGATGCACGCCCTGGCCGAGGAGTTCAAGGATGAGAGGAAGGAAAAATTTGCACTTCTTTACGCCCTCTTTCCTTACGATTGAGCCCTGTGGTAATTGGTCTGGATGAAGCTTGCTAAATACCGGAAAACTTTATCTATGGCGAAGCAATCCAAGTTCTCCTGCATGGCCGGGATGGGGTAGCCTGGTTATCCTGTGGGACTGTGGATCCCTTGACTCGAGTTCAAATCTCGGTCCCGGCCCTTTCCTTTTTCATTCTCATCATCTGGTTGAAGGACCTCACATTCTCTCTCGAACAGGGCGAGATCTCTGGTATCCAAAGCAGCTGGATCAACTGGAATCAATATTCTGATGTCCTTATCAACGGCCTCGTCTCGGAGGGCATAAAGGAATTTCAGAACCTTCTCAACAGGATTGTTGGAGATCAGATACTCAAGGCCATCGATCATTATTACCACCCTATCAACCGAATTGGTGAACTCTACAATGGTGTGCTGAAGTATGGATAGATTGCTGGGTTCCACATGGTTCAAACCAGCTTTCTGCGCGAGCCAAATGATGGGGGTCTTGACAAACCCGTACTTCTCCCTCAGAGTGTCTGGATGGGTTCTTGATACTATTAGGCCATGAAAGCCACCGTTGAGCTCCTCGAGGAAGAGAGAGTACGCGACCTCAGCCTTCTTCTCCTCGATTAGTACGATGGTTGAAGCCAATATCCCATTCTTTTCCGACATGACCACATTTGGTTCCTTAACACCATCCTCCTTAACCGGAGAGATGATGAACATGTTGAATTTCAGTATGCCGAAAGCGAAGATGATATTGGCGATCACGAACCCCGGGGAGAGAATCGGTACGTTGTCGATAATACCTAGGTAATTGAGCATCTCCTGACCTGTACCGTATACCAGAGGGACAATGACCGCGAGCGACATCATGAAACATTGCCATTTGACCTCATCGTTGCTTGAGGACCTAGCGGTTCTTGCCAAGACGATTATGGAGATCAGTGCCAGACAGACCACGATGCCAATCAGAAGATTCATGCTGAGTGAGTTTGGGACTCCCCAGCCAAAACTAGTCTTCAGCATCTCATCGACGGTTACTGCGGGAATTAAGGCCATTACAACCACGATTGCCCAATATCGCTTTGGGTTGGAGTGGAGCCAATTTGAGGCACTCCCAAATGGGAAGGATGAGCCGATATAGAGATATCCTGCGAACATCACCACCATCAGGAAGAAAATGGTTCTGGCGATTAGCCTGGCGTATTCTTCGTCAGGCGCGTTCATGAGCGCAAAGTCCAAGACGCCAAGAGTAAGCATGATTAACATGAGCTGGAAGAAGAATACGGATATTCTCATGAAGGGGTTCTTCCTATAAACGTAAAGGCCAAGCAGGAATCCTGAGCCTCCAGCGGCTATTGATATAAGGGACCATATCTGGCCACCTTCCAGCAATGCCTCGAACATACTCTTCTAAACTCCGATGGGAATGAATTACTTAAATTGGACTCTGCCGCCTATCATCTTTGATAATGGAAAATTATAGACTCAGGACCTCGAATTCTCTCTCGAGCAAGGCGATCTCCGATTCGCTCATGATGTTTGGATCGATTGGCAATATGAGTCTGGCGTTGCCCACGATGACCTCATCAGATATTGAATAGAGCATCTTCAAGACCCTGTCCAAGTTGTTATTGGAGATCAGGAACTCTACACCGTCCAGCATGACTACGGCCTTCTTGCTCTTGCTCACAAAATTACCAATCATGTTCTCGAGGATGAAGAGATTGTTGGGTTCAACCCTGTCCTGGCCTGGTTGGTTCGCCAACCATATTATCGGTGTCCTCTCGAGTCTGTACCTCTCCCGAATGGCATCGGGATGAGATCTCGATATCACAAGACCCTGCGATCCCTCGGACAGCTCTCTGATGAAGAGATCGTAGGAGCACTCGGGCCTCTTTTCCTCCACCAGTAGGCAGGGAGGAAGCCCGAATGATTTCGGAGGCTTGTCATTTGGAATCTCTGAGAAAAGACTCTCCTCAACGACTGGGTTGATTATGAACATCTTGTACTTCATTATCCCAAAGGTGAAGACAAGCATCGTCACGAGATAGCCCAGCCCACCTAGGATAAGCGCTCCTGGAAGGACCGGCTCTAATACATACAAGATGCCCGTGTAAAGCAGGGGGAAGAATATTCCAAAGGCTAAGAGAACGCATTGCTGGCGCGCATCCGGATTGGTGGCAAAGGTGTAGGTCTTGTGGAGCAAATGCACGCTGAGTAACGCAATGGAGAAGGATATTACTATCAGGAACAGCATGGCCGGCTCCTCAAACGTCCAATACCCAAGAGACTTCAATGTCACTTCATCGACGAGATAAGCGCCTAGAACTCCAATAAGAACGATGACCGTTCCATACTGGAATTTATACTTCCAGAAGGAACTGCTGTAATTCTCGAAGGGCATCTGTGACGAGAGGAAAAGATATCCTCCCAACATCAGAGTGAAGAAGAAGATGGCGCCCATGCCCATATAGCGGGCGATCCATGCATCTGTATTTCCCGCAAGAAGGAAGAAGAAAATTTCCACGAAGAAGCCCATGAGCATGGTCACGAAGAATGCCTGGGCCAAGCTGAACTTTGGGTTTTTGAAGAGAACGTACGAACCCAGGGCTAGGTGCAGGACCCCCACCGAGATAGTAGTAACGGAGTAGAATAGCACAGCCCCGTTCATCATGCCGAGCTAAGACTTACTGTACTTAAAATAATGTGAGCCAAACATCAAAAATGATAGGTTTGTGGCTTGAAAGAATTAATATGCCATACCAAGCATTGACTTATGGTAATGAACATGGCTTGGGACGGTCCTATCGAAAAAATCAACAATTTCCGCTGGAGGATCCCGCAGAATTATAAGGATTGCATGAACACCGATGCAGTGATCTTCGCAGACGATGAGATGATTCCATCCATATTGAGGGACAACGCCCCGGAGCAGGCGGCAAATGTAGCCTGCCTCCCAGGAATCGTGGGTAGATCCTTGGCGATGCCGGACATCCACTGGGGATACGGATTCCCCATAGGTGGTGTTGCGGCCATGGACTCTGAGGAAGGGGTCATCTCCCCTGGTGGAATCGGCTTCGATATCAATTGCGGGGTGAGGCTTATCAGAACCGATCTCTGGGATAAAGATGTCCGCCCCAAGATAAAAGACCTTATCGCAATTCTTCTCAAGAACATCCCCGCTGGCCTTGGTTCCAAGGGAGTGACCGATGTCGCTGCCAGCCAGATCAACGACATCCTGGAGATGGGATCGGAATGGGCAGTGGCCAACGGATACGGCTGGCCCGAAGATCTGGAGGCGACCGAGGAGGGCGGCAGAATGAAGGACGCCGACGCCTCAAAGGTCAGTGACAGGGCTAAGAAGAGGGGGATCCCACAGGTTGGATCGCTAGGATCTGGTAACCATTTCCTTGAGGTAGACAGAGTAGATAGGATATTCGACGAGAAGGCTGCCAAGGCGTTCGGAATCGAGGGTGAGGGACAGGTAACTGTCACCATCCACTGCGGTTCCAGGGGCTGCGGACACCAGATAGCCACTGATTACCTGAAAGTGATGGAACACTCGGTCAAGCAGCGGAACATCAGACTACCTGACAGGCAGCTGGCATGTGCCCCGGTCACCTCCGATGATGGTCGCAATTACTTCAAGGCCATGGCCTGCGGAGCCAACTTCGCCTGGGCCAACCGTCAGATGATTCTCCATTGGGTCCGCGATTCATTCCAAGAGATGTTCAATCAACCTCCCGAAGAATTGGGTATGAGGCTCGTGTACGATGTTGCGCATAACATCGCCAAGAAGGAGAAACATATTGTCGAGAGAGAGAAACGGGAGGTTTACGTACACCGAAAGGGAGCAACGAGGGCATTCCCAGCTGGACATGATGAGGTTCCAGCTAAGTACTCTGCCGTAGGTCAACCTGTCATAATACCTGGAGACATGGGAACTGGCTCTTACGTTCTGGTGGGTACCCAGAAAGCGATGGAGGAATCCTTCGGGTCGACCTGCCATGGTGCTGGCCGAGTGATGTCCAGAGGGGCAGCCATCCGCAAGTACAACATCAATGATGTCAGGAGAGATCTCGAGGGAAAGGGTATCTATGTCCGATCAGTGACCAAGGAGGGGATCCTGGAGGAGGCTCCAGGGGCCTACAAGGACGTTGACCATGTCATCAGGGTGGTTGAGGGGGCAGGATTGGCCAGGCCCGTTGTAAAACTCTCCCCCATTGGAGTCATGAAGGGTTGATCAGGAAAAAAGAACCTTGTTGGCTGCTTTGGCAACGGTCTCCACCAAGGGTTTGGGGCAGGAGACCATCACCGCCCAGTCGTACACACTGCGATACTGCAATGCCCTTGCCAGGGGACTGTACTTGGAAAGGGGCTTCACCCTGCCATTGGCCAGGATAGGCACATCCGTCTTTCCGATCCTGGGCTCGGAGAGCATCAACTCCTTAGAAGGGACATCCAATATTATGTCCGAGATGTCCACACCAGCCCTATCGGCGATCTCGGCTTCCTTTGCCTTGCGCTTCTGGTAATCGGCAAGAGGAAGCAGTCTCTCCAGCTTAGAGTCTTCGATTTCTGAGGTATTGAGGGAGAAGGCTTTCTTGTAAAGCTTCCTATATTTCATCTCTGTGACTATTTTTGCGGGTTTCCCTCCACAATCGATCAGGCTTCGGGAGAGCGAACAATCTGTCTCTCCTTGAATGTTGTCCAGTATTCTTTCGTCAGCGAGTTCCACCGCCTTGCAGAGCATCATCTCTGCTATCCTGACTGTCTTATGAAAGTAAACAGAGGTGTACATCAGAGCCCTCGCCACAAGAAGGCCCTCTATTGCTACAACCCCTCCTTTTTGAACGACCACGTCTCCGTGGAAGGTGGAGATCGTCTCCAGTATCCTGTCGAGATCTATTGTCCCGTGAGCAACCCCAGTATAGTAGGCATCACGCAGCAGGTAGTCCATCTGGTCAGCGTCGACCGGCCCGTGGATTATCTGCCTCTGGAAGTTGCTGCTCCCGAAGTGAGCCTGTCCCTCCTCCACCATCAGGTGATCCTGACCCACTCGGTCCAGCTCCTCCTGACCTATGAGGTCCCCAACCCTCCTGGCCGAAAGTCCATGAGATTCTAAGAGCTCTGAGATCGGCTCCATGTCTCCCAGCAATTCGGCTGAACGTTCTGGTAAGCCTTTCATCTCACCAAGAATTATGGAACGGGTCACCTCCATGTGGTCCTTGCCCGTGTGGTCCCGAATAACCGTTTCCATAGTATGGGAAAAGGGCGGATGACCCAGGTCATGAAGGAGCGCAGCGGCCAGGACTTCCTCGATCTCTTCATCCTCAAGGCCAAGGGAATTGGCCATCTTTCCCGCTATGAAGAAGGTGCCTAGCGAGTGCTCGAGACGGGTGTGATTGGCTCCTGGGAAGACCAGGTGAGCTAATCCTAGCTGATGCACGTGGTGCAGACGCTGCATCTCAGGTCTCTCGAGAAGCTTAAGATAAAGATCCCAGACCCTGACGCTTCCATGGACACTATCGTGAATGACCTTGAATCCAGTCAACGGCATTCGTATCGGATATGACTCTTAAGAAACTTACCCGTGCTTCAAGCTCTTAGTATAGAAGATCATGTCTTTCACTGGGATGGTGAAACCATTTGACAGTGGCCCTTTCAGAAGCCACCTTTTATCTTATGGCGATCCACCTTGATACCGTTCGGCGTGACCACGATCAGGTTCTTGCCTATGGCGGCAACATCCCCGTTTGTATCTCGGGCGACCGCCTTGAGTTCGGTGGTGATCCTCTTGAGTGTGAGCGAATCGTTCTGGACAGCGGAGTAATCTACCAAGAGTATGTTGCCGTTATAGACCGGCTTGGCGATGGATGAAACGTCCTCGTACCGGTAGATTTCAGCCACCTTCACCATTCCGCTACCCCCAAGCGGATTCTCCTCTTCAAAATTCAGCTGACCGAGATCGATGTATTGATCAGTTTCAACCGTCTGGATTTCTTCCCTCGATCGACTAAAAGGCTTCTTCAATAGCGCCATGGAATCCCACTTTGTTGTAATAGGGGGATGTGTTCTTAAACCTTTCAGTTGGGTACCCACAAAGGAAAGAGCTGGATTGACTCACTTCTCATCGTACTTCCACAACTTATCCCCAACATAATGAATGGTCGCCACGGCCTTACCAGACTTGGCTGAGATCATGTCAGACCCGGACATAAGTGCTTTGCCGATGGCCAGGGGTCTTGCGTTCTTCTCATCTCGTATCCAGACCATATCCCCTTCTTCAAGCTGTAGATCTGCGTCCACTACACCTGGTGCCATGACATCTGCCCCGTTCGCCACGTAGGGGACAGCACCCATGTCCACGGTCACGAAAGCGCGGTCTGCACCGAGCTCCAGGATCCCCCTCACTGTGAGGAAGGGTTTCCCTTCCACGATGATTGCCACGATGTCACCATTCACGAAGATGACATCGTACTCCATGCTGGAAGCGATATCGACCATGTCCTCTGTCGAAAATACGTCCATTCCCATTGTCTCATTGAGCTCTTGGGCAAGCGCCTTGACTTCCTTGTTCCTGAGGCGTCGACGCTTCCTGATCCTGATCTCCGCCATGCTCTCCAAATATGGATATCGGCTAAAAAATGCTATTGGAGTTTTCGGGCTATTTCTCAGTGGGAACCTTTCTCAGTGGTTCCCCCGTCCTTGACGTCCCTCTTTGCCCCCCTGCGGTTCAACTTCTTCTCCCGTTTTTCCTGTCTCCTGAGGGATTTCTTCTCTTTCTTCTCAGCTTTGAGGGTGACCTTCTTGATCTTTTTCTCTTTCTTTCGATCCTTGCGATGCTGTTCCATTTCAGCCAATGACATCGGTTTATCGGGATCTTCTTCAAATTCCTCAGGCTCCGTGATCGATTCGGAATCCTGCTCTTGGTCTTCAGATTCTTCCTCGACAGGTTCAGCTTCTTCAGGGATTTTTTCTACTTCGTCAGGACTCGTTTCGAGCTCCTCTTCGGATTCCACCGCCACCTGAAGAGGGGATTCAGGATAGAAATCATCGACATGTAAGGCAAGTTCCTCAAGTTCGTCAAGCCCGCTCATTGAGAGCTCTGTGCCGCAGAACTGGCACTTCTTAGACGTAGCAGGTATCGACCTGTCACATATGGGGCACTCTATAAGTATCTCATCCAGTTCCAAAGAATCCCTATCATTCGCAACGAGGATTTCGTGATATAACCCTTGTGGTATTATTCACTCCTATTAATAATGAGAACAATGAGGACAATGGATGGGTCGACATTCTCATAAATGGTATCAATGCGGAAAACGAGGGATTCGAACTTCTGGTTATCAATTGAGATATTGGGCAGAGAAGGATTTAATAAACACTTGTGAGTGGGTCGGGTGATGAAATGGGGATTGCTGGGTGTCAGGCTGGGCATTCTGGGCATCAATATCGTCATAATTGTCATAATCATCATGAGCATCGTTCCTCTCGCCACGGGAGGAATGGACGTCGATATCCCTGAAGGACAGACCAGCTGGACGGTTCAGGACAATGTCATCTCGTTGAGTCAACCGGTCAGAATATACAACGGCGGCTTCTACGACTTCGAGGACTTCACCGTTCACTTCTACCTTGAGGATTCGGATGGTAGTGTGATCACCGATTACCGCAACAGCCCGGTGGACATCGATGCCGGCAAGAGGACCACTGTCAATATCAACCTGCGTATTGATCTCAACGACATGGGCGAGGAGGGGATGAGGAACCTCGTCTTCAACGGTACGACATTCAATATGCTGGTAGAGATAGACACGGCCTACATGATGAAGCTGATCTGGCTCAACGTGAATGTCTCGGAGGAGATGGAGTGGGAACCCCTGATCCAAGACTACGGGATCAACGAATGGGGCATCCAATACTACATGGTCGGAAGCCAGATGCAGATCGACGTCCCCTATTTCATAGAAGCCTCCGAGATGCTCAATGACCAAGATGTTGGAATAGACTGTGTGCTGAGGAACGATACCTCCGTCATGGGTAACGCCAGCGAACAGGTGACTCTCCAGGGATACACCGAGGGTACTTTGAGCTTCCTGCTCAGTGAAGAGGCGAGCCAATGGCTGCTGCACAACGAGGAGGAACTGACCTTTGATTTCCAGATCGAGGTGGAAGAAGTCACTGGAAATCAAGAATACCACTACCACTGGGATCCGTCAACATGAGGTGAGAAGATGGGTGATTTTGCTTTGGAAAACGGAAAGGTCAGTAAGGGCATAATCGGCGCTATCCTGGCGGCTGTGAAGTACCTGGTGATACCTGTTCTTATCGTCAGCATCATCCTTGCCATGCTGAGCGATTTCGCTGAGGGATACCTTCCACTCGAAGAGCTCGAAGCCATCAGACTCTCGTTGATCGTCTTTGCATTACCTGTCATAGCTCTTGCCTTCTTTGTCGGATTCTATCCCAAGGGTTCCTACTCAAGGATGACCTTCGGTATAATCTACGTAGCTTCCATCTGCTTATGGCTCTGGTTGGCAGCCCAGGGGGGAAAGATCGATGCTTCGATCGAGTTCGTAGGATTGGCCCTGGACTTCACTGTACTCCTACTGCTGTTCATATTCGCGGCTTCGCTCAAGTCGCTGTTCTACATAGCTGAGGCTCCCTCATACCGAGAGGAGTTCCTGAAAAAGAAGGAGCTGGAGCGGGGGGCACAACCAGGACCAAGCGGTTCGACCAATCAAGCTGGACCTTCCCTGCAACCACAAACCAGATCTGAGGTCCAAACCGAAGCCCAGATCACGGAGGAGCCTAAGAGTGGTCCGGAGGATATCAACAGCCCCCAACCAGCCACTGAATCCACGACATCGGCGTCAACAAAAATCTCAATGCCGCTTCCATCGTCAACCGATTCTTCCGTTAGTGGGAGCTCAGAAGAGGTGGAAACCAACTCGGATATCTCGGATTCAGTGAGCGATTGAAAATAACTGATGGTGCCAGTATTCGTTCAGGAGAGTATGTTGATGCCCTTCTTCCCTATCTCGAACACTAGGTACTCTATGGGCGCTGCCATCGATCTCATCTTAACAATCTCCATGGCTCTCTCCCTTGAGTCGGTGTAGGGATTATCTCTTTTCATCAGTTTGATTACACCGTGCACGGAGTACAGCGCCACCTCCTTCTTGTCCTTCATGAGGGTCTCATCAGAGATTATCAGGGAGGTGCATTTCCTCTTACTAAGAGTGTAAACTAGAAAGTCCAGCTGTTGTCTGAACTGAGATAGTGCCATATCCAGTGCTAGGATTCCCAGGTTGTCGATGACCACTACCTCAGTATCGGGTTCGATGACCTCCAGGAGTCCGCCGAAGCCGGTCTCGGGGCCAAAGAAGGTGAATTGGTACTTGGCTTCCACCATGCGTTCCTCGAGCAGCGGGACGATCCGGAGGAGACCCTCCTGTTGGTACTTGACGAAATCCCACCCGAACTGAGCCGCCTGAACAATCAAGTCCTCCTTGGTCTCCTCGATGGCAACATAGGCACATTTCTTACCTTGGGAGCAGCTCTTCTCAATGAAATGGAGCGCGAGGATCGTCTTGCCAGAACCTGCGCTCCCCGTTACAAGAACGCACTTACCGCTAGGGTAACCGCCAATGATGCGATCGAGCTCCAGAATACCAGTGGAATTCTTCTCCAATCAAACCCACCTCGGGCATTCGATACACTAGTGAAGACCTCACTCAGTCCTGCCCGTATCATGGGTCAGACGTTATATAATATCTTCCTGCTGAATGGCAAAATGAATACCAATAATGAACCTTCTGGCCTGCACTGAACCGAAGTCATCGAACCCTCATTAACACAAGATTCCATTAGGTCTCAAGGTAATAAATAAATACCCGGGCTGTTTCTTCCACAAGGACAGGGGGCATGAGAACTGGGAATCAGTATGGCCATCTGCGAGCTTGACAGTGATGATTCACTATGCAAGAAGGCAAAACTAACGATCGTCAGGGTTCACCTGGACTCCATTGAGGGTCTGGAGGAATATGCGGAATACGACCTTGTAATATCCAACACCATGGCAAAGAAGGTACTGGGTGATTCATGGGAGCAGTTCCTGAAGAGGAATAGACTTGACAACGATCAGGAACAGATCTATCTAGATAAGTTGAAGAAAGAGGCTGACAGGGAGATATTGATACCACATGCCGAGAAGCGATACACCGGCTGGTTCGTTATGGACGACCTTCCGGTAAAGGTTGCGGAGGAAGTACTATCCAGAAAAGGCGATGAGGACCTCCTGACAGGGTGGGACATGATCTCCTTCGATGAAATGAACAGTACCTGCGCAGTTTGTGAACTGTCTTGGGATAAAGGGAGAGGATGCATTGGAACTTTCGGTCCGGACAGCGGTCTTCTCCCTGGGATCGCGGAGAAGTATGGATGTGAGATTATCGCTAACGTCCCCAAGTTGGCCGAGAATGGAGAGAAGCTTTCCACTCAGGACGCGAAGCGACTGCTCGAAGAGATCGCTCTGCTGAGGGAGAAGCTTCCTGATGAGGGGAAGATGATGGTCCGCCGATACGCAGGAGTACTCGACCGTCTTGAGAAGATGGCCGAAGTCTGCACGGGATATGGTACCAGATTCTACTTCATCTGAACGAATTAGCCTAGGGAGGAATAGTATCGAAGACAGAGAGAAGTTCAATAGGACCTTCGGGGGTCATGGGTTCAAGACCGGGTTTCTGAAGCTGATGCTTCTCAAGCTGATCTCCGAGGAACCTTCTCATGGTTATGCATTGATGCAGAACATCGAGAGCCACACGGACCAGGACTGGAGACCGAGCCCTGGCTCCATCTATCCCGCCCTTCAAGAACTGGAGAAGAAGGGGCTGATATCATTCGAGAGCGTAGGTCGCCAGAAGGTATACCGGATAACCCCTGAGGGCGAGATAGTGCTAAAACAGGCTGTTAGTCACCTGAAGATGGTGCTCCGTCACATGAGATCCGTCTTCTCCGATGAGATTCTCTGACCGATTCAGGCTTGCAGAAGAGAAGATATGTGTTTAATAGGTTGATATGTCGTTATAGTGGACATGCCCTACATTCAGAAGAAGTTCGTTGAGCTAACGGTGGAGGAGGTGGCAGATAATCTGATCGTAGAGCCTTCCGTGATCTCCCGGAATGCCAGCATAAGGGAGGTCATCGACGCCATGCTCGAGAACCCCATCACCAGAAAGGTATATGTGGTGGATAGCGAGGGCAAGCTGGTGGGAATGGTGACCACCGCTACCATTCTCCGGCTTATCGGATACAGGGTCGGGGTACGAACTGGGACGCTCTCATTCTACAAGTTCCTCAGGGATACTCTGAAGGAGGAGGTGAATTCAGTAATGGAAGCGCCGGTGTTCGTGAGACCCAAGAACAAGCTGACCGAAGCCCTCCTTAAGATGCTGGATGAGAACATGAACGACATCCCTGTGGTTGACGAGAACATGAAGTTATTGGGGGAGCTTAATAGCCTGGAACTCTTTTCCAAGGCCAGGGATCTGTTCATAGAGGAAGGTGACCACAAACCGGACACCGTTCAGACCTAGAAAGCTCGATGATGTCCCAGATCTGGAACTTGAGGTCGCCAAACAGCAATCTCGACTTGAGAGGTTTTCCCACCCCAAGAATCAGCTTCAACGCCTCCGAGGCCTCCATTGCACCGAAGACTCCGGCCGTTGAACCGATTATGGGGAACTCCTCCGTGCTTGAAGGAACGCTGGGGAAGATGCATCTCAGGCATGGTGTCTCACCTGGTACGATGGTGGTAATCTGACCATTGAATGACTCGATGCCGCAATGGACGAAAGGTTTTCCAGACTCGACGCAGTAGTCATTCAATACGTACCTCGGAGCGAAATCGTCGAGGCAGTCTACGATGAGGTCCGCGTCCTCGAACACCATACCGATATTTTCTGAGTCAATTGCTATGTTGTGAGCCTCGACCTCGATATCAGAGTTCAGGTCTCGAACCCTGCGTTCGGAACTCATGGCCTTGGGAATCCCCCTCGCAACCTCGTTCTCACCGTGCAGCACCTGACGGTTCAAGTTGGAAAGCTTTGGTGGTTTTTGATCGACCAGAATGAGTTTTCCCACCCCTGCCGCTGCGAGATAGAGCGTGCATGGCGACCCCAATCCTCCTTGCCCCAGAACTCCAACGGTGGCTGATGCGAGTTTTCTCTGACCCTCCTCTCCAATATCAGGAATCAGTATCTGCCTGTGGTATCTTTCGAGATCCCTATCTGACAGCACATGTGACGACATGGTTTGGCTCCCCATGGTTCTCATGTTCCTTAGGACCGTCCTATGCAAAATAGTTGACTACACATCATTTGAAATAAGGAGATTGGATAATGTGTCATTTTGGATCTCGACCTTCATTGAAGTAGGATAATCTATTTATAGAATCCCTAATACGGGATAAAATAGGAGGATTACTACCTTGACAGAAACTGTGATCGAGGTGAAGAATCTCGTCAAGCAGTACGGGGAACTGAGAGCCGTTGATGATCTGAGTTTCGAGGTCCGAGCGGGTGAGGTATTCTCAATTCTTGGCCCCAACGGGGCGGGAAAGACCACCACCGTGGAGATCATGGAGTGTATCAGAGATCCCACATCAGGAGAGGTGAGCATCCTTGGAATGAAGACCCACAAGCGGTCTGGGGATATCATCAAGAAGATCGGTGTGCTGCCCCAGAGGTTCGACGCCTTCGACCTTCTCACGGTGAAGGAGAACATAGACTACTTCGCCAAGATGTTCGAACACCACTTAGACGCGGCGGACCTTGTCAAGACCATTGCTCTGGAGGATAAGTCCAATGAATTGTTCCGAACGCTTTCCGGCGGAATGAAACAGCGCGTTGGTGTCGCAATTTCAATGGTCAACGATCCCGATATAATATTCCTGGACGAACCCACCACGGGTTTGGATCCCAGAGCTCGAAGAGAGGTTTGGGAGGTTGTCAGGAACCTGCGAGAGCAGGGAAAGACAGTGATACTCACCACCCACTACATGGAGGAAGCAGAGGTGCTCTCCGATAGAGTGGCCATAATGAACCAGGGTAAGTTCATGGTCGTGGATTCTCCCAAGGATATAATCGACCGTTACGGAAAGCAGAGTACCTGCACCATCAAGGGAGGAGGGAAGACTGCATATGAGCTCCTCTCTGGAAATGGGGACGATGTGGAACTGAAGGAGGACGACGTGGTGGTCCACCTCAAGTCAAAGCGCCACCTGACTCAGGTCATCATGCAGCTAGAGGAGAAGGACATCTACTACGATGAGGTTCTTCTCCAGAGATCGAACCTTGAGGACGTGTTCCTGGCATTGACTGGTAAGAAGATACAGGAGGGGGTGCTCACCGATGGTTAACCGAATCTTGGTCGACTTCAAAGCCACGGCAAGAATGTTCTTCAGGAGCAAGAGCGCGATATTCTGGACATTGGCATTCCCGATAATCCTAATGGTGATCTTCGGAGCGATCTTCAGCGGCTTAGGAGAGGCCACTTACAGCCTGTACATCCAGGACAAAGATGGAACGCAGACATCCCAGCAATTCATAGAGGCACTCAAACAGACTGGCGCTCTCAATGTGGTCATGGTGGACCCGAACATCGATGCTGATCAGTACATCAAGGATAACTCACTCACCACATTCATGATCATCCCTCTTGGGTTCCAGGAGGCGGTGATCTCGGGCGGGACACAGAACGTCACGTTGGACCTCCGCCTCGATCAGACCAGCACTTCAGCGGGCGTGGTCTCGGGCATCGTGGGTTCAGTGGCTGAGGCGTGGAATCTGCAGATCGCCCATGCGGTTCCTACAATATTCATCCACGTAGGAGGTATCATCAGTGACGGGTTCAACTTCATCGATTTCTTCCTGCCGGGAGTGATTGGCCTTACAATAATGACCTCGGCGGTCAACTACATGGTCAGCATAAACACCAGATACCGGAACGCGGGCATGTTCGCCAAGTTCACGACCACTCCATTCAAGAGAATAGATTTTCTCCTGTCAAGGATGCTTTGGCAACTTGTGGTCACGGCGATGTCGGTAGCAGCCATCCTGCTGGTGGGAGTCGGACTGTTTGGAGTAAATGTCAACCTGGACGCTATCTCAATACTCCTGCTCATTTTCGGTAGCGTGCTATTCTCAGCCATGGGAATGGCCATGGCCAGGTTCATTAAGGAAGAGGAGACGGCAGAGACTGCAGCCGCAGCCGTCACCTTCCCGATGATGTTCCTTGCGGGGAGCTTCTTCCCCCTGGAATCCATGCCATCTTACCTTCAGACTTTCGCCCAGGTGCTTCCCCTCACCTATCTCAACGATGGCCTGCGGGATTCCATGATATACGGCAACTACGAGAGCGCCCTTTTCAATCTCGGAGTGGTAGCGGTAATCGCGGTGGTGCTCATGGTATTTGCCGTGGCCGTGACCAGGTGGAAGACGGATTAGATCATCCGCTTCAAACCTATTTTTTCATCTTTCCTATAGAGGAGTGAAAGCGAGGTCACTTCCACCTGATGAGTATCTCCTCCCTCTTGAATACCTTCATTGCCACATAGATGATGGTGACGACAGCCGCTCCCACCACGCCGATGAACAGCAGCATGTTCAGCACATCCAAGTTGACCAATCCAAGAAGGATCACCAGGAAGAATATCACGATCGGTAGCACGATGAGACTTCCTATCTGCTGGGAAGCCCTGACATCGCTCACCCTGGAGGACACGATCACATTGGCGAATATTGCCAGCAGACAGATCAGTGGGGCCAGGATGAAGACTCCTAGTGCCCAGACGAGGTTTGGAAGGGCATAGTATCCCAACACTGGTTGGGTGATCATATCCACTATGATGACAAACGGAATGAGGCTGATCCAGGTGACCAACATGGTTGGAACGAAGATTGAAAGCCCCTTGCCCATGAGCAGCTCCAGGTCAGTGGTGGGAGTGGCCAGCAGGGGCTCAAGACTCCGGTTGGTCTTCTCTCCCACGAAGCTGTACGACGCTATGATGGTGGGTAGAATAGCGGGAATCAAAACGTAGAAGAACAGCAGCGCATCGATGAATGTCTTGAGCATGATGGCCATCTCGCTTTCCTCACCGATCATCACGCTGTCCGAGACTGAAGCCCTTGTCAGCGTGGTGTTCAGGAGGTTGGAGTGGGTAATGGCCATACCCTCTCCCGTTGAATTGCCCATGTACGACGATGTCGCCACCACATTTGACATGTTGCAGGCTTCAACCTCACATCGATATAGCACTCCGCTGGCAATGGTGCAGTCCACGAGCCGGGTGTTGTTGAGCGTCACATTGTTTAGCTCCTGGCCCTGGATGGTAACCGTCGGGTCGAGGTCAAGGTCAAGGGGGGTGGTGGGGTCATTTGGAGCGAAAGAGGTGATCGGCAACAGATAGATGATAGGCAGTAAGATCGCCATTATCATCGGCATGAGAGCCAGTGAGAACATGATGTATCGATTTGTCCTGAACTCCGATATGTCCTTCCTTGCCACCGTCCAGATCTTATCGAAGCGCATCATGACCCCTCGATGAGCTTGAGGTAGACGTCCTCAAGGCCGTGTTTCAGTTCGTTGACGAACTCAACCTCGGCTCCCATTCGCACCAAGGTGGAGACTATCTGCGGGTTCTCATGCTCCGGATCGTCCAGATCCACCAGGATCTTATCCCCGACGACGCGGGCATCACGTGTGAAGGGCAGAGAAGAAACAGCCTTGAGCATTGGATCGGTGACCTTGGCCAGATGAAGCACAGTGGTTCGGCCATAGAACTTCCTGGCTAGGTCCTGAGGTGAGCCAATGTCCAGCAATTTGGACTTTAGCACGCCGATGGTGTCGCAAAGCCTCTCAGCATCATCCAGGTTGTGGGTGTTCAGGAATATGGTGTGACCCTCTCTTTTCAGATCTAACAGGTAATTACGGACTGTCATAGCCGCCTGTGGGTCAAGGCCAGATGTGGGCTCGTCAAGGAATAGGAACTCGGGTTCGTGGACCAATGCCCTGGCTATGGCGATCTTCTGCCTCATGCCCTTAGAGAATTTGGCCACAGCGTCCTCCCTTCTATCCCATACTCCCAGGGTGGTAAGGAGGTCCCTGATCCTTTTCTGCCTCTCTCCCTCTGGCACTCCATAAAGCTTAGCATAGAATTCCAGGTTGCGATAGGCGCTCAGGGACTCGTAGAGGCCGGGAACTTCTGGTAGAAGACCGATCATTCCCCTGATCTTGAGTCTCTCCCTCTCCTCGCGGGTGTCCATTCCGTTGATGTAGGCGGTTCCAGAGGTGGCGTTGATAAGGCAGCAGAGCATCCTTATAGTGGTGGTTTTTCCCGCACCATTGGGCCCCAGGAATCCGAAAACCTTGCCGTCTTTGATAGTAAGTGTGAGCGAGTCAACCGCAGTGATCTCGCCGAATCGCCTGGTAAGATCAACTGTCTCGATCATGTTATCACTCGTACTTGCTTTCCTCTATACGCTTCCTCATCCTCTCCTCGGAAGAGAGGGACTCCGTCCGCTCGAGATCTGAGACCTCCTTCGTCACCATGTCCCCCGAGATTATCTCGACATTGTTACCATGGAAGTCGAAGGTGTTCCATTTGCCGCAGTGAGGACACTTCTCCTTGCGTCTGAGACCCATGTTCAAGCCAATTATACGGCGCTTGAACTCCTGACCACAGGAAACGCATACCCTCATCAATGCCATGAGCGCACACTAAACACTATGAATATAAAAATGATTTGTGAGCCATCCTAGACTCACTTGATCGAACCGATGGATCAAAGATTCTCGAGTTTCTTTTTCCGGTCCTCTGACTCCCTATACTTGGCCTTGTAATCGTCGTTGACCTCGAAGGGCAACCTGGACCCTTCCACCTGCATGGGCTCATCTGAGACCTCTACCGTTCCGGCAACCTTCTTTCGGGGCTTCTTATCAAGATGGTCCTTCAGCTCCTTCATGTCGATATTGAGCATGACCATGTCCCCCACAGTCTTGATGTCTTCCGTAAGGATCTTGATAGTCTGGGTGCCCAATCGCGGCTTCTTCAGACCGAGATCTGATAACACGGATTTTTCCAGCTTCACCATCATGCAGGTGATCGTCCAATTCTTTTCGGAGGCGAAGATGAAGTTGTCAACGTATCCGATGTGCTTTCCTCCCCGGGCAACAACCCTGGTGTCCACGATGGATCCTGCTGTGGGGATCTCATTCTCGGTCTCCAGGATGACCTCTTTGGTGGCGGTCAGGTTCGGTTTGAGCGTTACCATGTCAGAGATCGAGTCCACTCCCTCGGTATTCACGAATATCGTTGTGGACCCGAAACGCGTCTTCTTCAAACCGATGGGTTCCTCTAAGCCCTTTCTCAATCCAATCTTCAGTGCTGGGACCTTCCAGGCTTGGATGTCGATTCCCACGCCCTCGACGTTGCCCAGGACACGGGCGTCTCCCGTTATGACTTCCATACCCACGATATCCTCGATTTTCATATCCCTCACCGCGTTGCTATGTTCCTCTGCTGTTTAAATCATTTGGTAGCGATTCAAATCTTCGATATCGAAAATAAGCTTTCCGGGCAGGTTTTGAGTGTGCGCCCGGGCTCCCTCAACCTCTCCTGCGCCTCATCACGACAACTGCAACCATCCCTACGACCAAGATGGCGATTACTGTTGCCCATAGGTACCACCCCGGGATCACTCCCACTTCGGCCACATCGACATTGATTGAGGCGTCGTTGTTGGTCTCATCGAGCTCGCTGGTGGAATTCTGGGGGTCGAGGAGCACCTGGATTTCATGCTCACCTTCTTCCGCAGTCCAGTTAAATGACATCGATACCGTCTCGTTCACAACGATCTCCTCGATTGTGCCGTTCGCCACCTCATCACCATCCAGCATGAGCAGGACCTTGACTTCCGAAGCATTGACCCGGCCATCGTTGTGAACATTGATGGTGATTACCGCCTGGTCCCCTTCCTTGAGATCAGTTGGAACGATGCTCAAGTCAGCATCTGAGATGTTCAGGTCAGACCTGTAATATCCTGCTGGCATCACCTGGATCTGCTCCATGATCTGGTTGTTGTTCTCATTCAGCTCCTCTATCTTGTCATCGGGATCCAGGATGACCTTGATGGTGTGGAGACCCTGGAGCGCATTCCAGGAGGTGAACGACGTCTTAGTCTCACCAGGTTCGATCTTGGGAATGAGCTCGAGCTCACCTATCTCCACGTTGCCCCTGAGGAACTGCACCTCAACTCCCTTGGCAGTCTTGTTTCCCAGGTTCGTGACCTCCACGCTGATGATCATGGGCTTCATCATCTCGAAGTTCGTGGGCGAGAATGTGATGTTCCCCTCGAAGGCAAGGTCTGGCCAGAGCTGAATCTCATTCTCTATCGTCACGGTGATGGATACGATGTTGGAGTATGCCCTGCCATCGTAGGACCGTGCTTCGAACCTGTACTGCCCATTGAGAACTGTGGAAGTGTTGAAATCAAAGGACCAATTGACATTTCCCTCGATAGACATCCAACCCGAATCATAGTCGTCGATCCTGACCAGTCTGACCTCAACATCCAGATGTGAATCGTTGTCATCTGGATCGGTCGCGTTCCCCCTGAAGGTCACCCAATCGACTAAGGTATCTCCATCCCCTGGGGATGATATCTCGCAGAACGGGGGAGCGTTCAGCATCTTGGAGAACAATATGTCCCAGTTCTCTCCTCGATGATCCTCGAACACCACCATGGGCGTGTCATTGGCCCCAATGGCAACATCTGGAGCTCCTTGATATGCGGACTCCTCCTCATCGTCTACCCTGACGCTGGAGGAGAAGCTGGTGCCACCATCACGAGATAGGGCCCAGCCTATGTGAGGAACGCCCGTCCTCTCGTCCCTGAAAACCACTGACACATTGGCCATTGAGTCAACGCTCACCGATGGATAGCTCTGGTCGCTTCCAGGGGAAGCATCATCGACTCTGACAGAGGGAAGGAAGCCCCCACCCGACGAGCTAGAAGCCCTGATGTCAAGATCGCCCTCCCTATCGTCCTGCCAGACTACTGTCACCTCCCCTGAAGGATGGAATGCCGCATCCGGCTGGTCCTGACGATATCCGGTCAGGCCATCATTCACCTTGAGGTTGGGAGAGAAACTCTCCCCGGAGTTGTTGGACCATGCACCATAGATGTCCATGAGGGTATCGTCCCTGCTATCGAGCCAGGCCAGGAAGACCAAATCATCCTGGGCTGCCACCGAGGGAAAGTTCTGGGTTGCATTGGTGGTACAGTCATCAGCCTTGAATGCTGGAAGGAATGAAAGACCCCCATCCATGGACCGGGCGAACATGATATCGAGGTCCGTCCCGTTCTCCTGTGCCCAGGCTATGTAGACCATCTCACCCGATACAGCTATGTCCGGGTTGCGCTGAATCTCTGTGAAAGGCGCTACTTCAATCGCAGGGTGGAAAGATACACCAGAGTCACTCGACATGGCGAACATTATATCGGGCCCATTTGACCCAGCCTCGACCCAGGTCACGAAGATGACCCCGGTGGAGTTGACAGCTATCTTGGGCTCGGCCTGATCCTCTCCGCTGTCGTTGACTATCGTCTTCTCGGAGAATGTCGCTCCACCATCATCGCTGATAGCAAAGTAGATCGAAGGGGACCCGTGGTCGTCGTACTCTTCCCATGCGACTGATATGTTGCCATCTGGTGCAACAGCTATTGCAGGATTCCTCTGATCCAATCGAAGGGGGTCCTCGCCACTCACAAGCACATCATCAGAGAAGGATTTCTGAACATCACCCAGCGCTTGAGGCAAAAAGGCAATGGTCGATACAAGAATCAGCAGCGCGGTAAGAATAGTGAACGTCCTCCTGAACATTAGAAGACCCCTCAGATGTGCTTGATAGCCTATTGGACTTAAAATAACTTTCATTGATGTTGACCTCATAATCACTGTTTTCCACGGGTAGACCTGAGAAACGCCCATATTTCAATCATTCCAGCCATACACAAAGAATTAAGTAGCGTCTCTGGAATCCGCTGGCAGTATGAGGTTCGATTTTCGCAGATCCTGGGATCTGACTGGGATCATTGCGCTCTCACTCATTTTAATCGCCGTGATCATGGCAATTCCCGATAGTGTGGTCAGAGTGATAATCGGTCTGCCCTTCATTCTGTTCTTCCCGGGATACGCATTGATCGCTTTCCTGTTCCCCAGGGAAGCAGACCTCGGCATCATCGAGAGAGTAGCGCTCTCATTCGGCCTCAGCATTGCCATCACACCGTTGATAGGTTTGGGTTTGAACTACACTCCATTCGGCATAAGACTGGAGCCCATTCTTGCGTGCATCACCGCCTTCAACCTGATCTTCGCGTTCCTGGCGGAATACAGGAGGTGGAAGGTCGATGGACCCTACCACCCCATTCAGCCAGAGAGGATGAAGGGGTTTGTGAATTCTGCCTTCAAGGAGGGGACGCGGTTGGACCGTGCATTGACGGTGATATTGGTGATATCCATCGCCTGCTCCCTGATAGCCCTTGCCTATGTGATTGCCGTCCCCAAGGAGGGGGAGAAGTTCACTGAGTTCTACATCCTTGGTCCTGGAGGTAAGGCATCGGACTATCCCACCAACCTCACCACGGGAGAGGAGGCCTCCCTCATCATGGGAATAGCCAATCACGAGTATCGGACCGTGTATTACGGAGTTGAGCTATGGTTGGTGAACGCTTCCTTTGTCGATAATCAAACGCAGGTTCACCAGATGTACTTCTTCGATTCACTCAATGTCACATTAGAATCGATACCGCCTAACATCGAGGGCAACTGGACACCTCAATGGGAGATGAACTATAGCTTTTCAGTGGACATAGAGGGGCAGTACAAGATGTGGTTTCTTCTTTACGAGGATTCTCACGAATTCGAAGGCGTGAAGTACCAGGATTATGCCGGAACCAGCATGGAAGAGAAGATAATCCAGGCTGTTGAAGGCGATATCCTGAGTCTCAACCTCAACATGCGCATCACCGCTCCTTGATACTACTCGATGCGGTTCCTGTCCATGAAGCACTTTCCCCCCATGTCCAGACCAATGTCCTCTGCAATCGAACGGGTGTAATGCTCTGGGTCCTCCATTACCGAGAGCTCATTGTCTTCGGGGTCAAGGAATACGGCAAGAAGGCCTCCCCATTCCTGCCTCTCCGGTTTCAGCATGAACCTTACATCTGAGTCAACGAGACGCCTGTGGACATCGTAGATACTTTCAGTCCTGAACACGATCCCTGTTGGACCTCCAGGCTGCCTCGTGTCAAAGGGAGATGGCTCGTACAATGCGATGTTCCCAAGCAAATCGGGGGACCCTAGTTCCACCCAGTTGTTTTCCTTGCTATCAATAACCAGTTTGAGTCCAAGTACATTGGCATAGAAATCCAGCCCAGCGCCCAGATCTGAGACCGGGATTGATGCTATCCAGACACCTTTGAGCTTGCCAATTTCCCCGTATTCCTGCTCACCGCCCATGGGATCTCCAAGAGGCATGCTTGAAGATTGAAACCAGTGATATTTAAACCTTGGATGGAGGGATCAGTAGGGAAATACCGAGAACAGGAAGAAGTTGATTGCACCGTGGAGGATGGTCACGAACAGAAGGCTCCTGGTCCTTTCGTACGAGATACCAAAGATCAGGCCTATGAAGAAAACGTATACGAGATAGAATAACTGGGAGTATCCCGAGTGCATTAGAGTGAAAATCAATGAGGCCAGTAGTATCGCCGATGCTGTTCCCATCACCCTCTTGAAACGGTCCTGAAGCAGGTACCTGAAGACCAATTCCTCTCCCAGGCCCACGAATGCGAACATCACGATCCCTAAGAGTAGCAACGAGCCGAAAGTAATGTCGGGAATGAGCCTCTCTGGACCCAATACCTGATATTCTATGAATCCAAGAAGGGCGCCCAGACCAATCCCAACAGTGATGTAGAGAACGATTGTCTTTGCGTTAGCGTCTCTGATCCTTCCACGGGCGAGTTCGATTAACCCTCTTAGAGATAGACCACCATCCGAGAAGCCGTACATGGCGATCATGAAACCCACGACTATTACCGGAGCATAAATGAACGGAAGCCAGTAGATGGTCATGTCAAAGAAGACTGGCATGCTTATGTTCATCATCCTAAGCAAGGAAACGAGTGAGAAGGCCTGGAAGATTCCAGGGGGGATGTTGAGAAGGAATGGGGCCAGGATGCAATACATGAGGTTGAGACCGTGGATAGCCAACGGGATCTCGAGATCCTTCATGAAGAAGAAAGCCTCGGCGATGCCTATCAGAACGGTGGGGACCAGCACGGATAGTGCCAGGAATGGCATTCCCTCGGCAAGTTGGGTGGTGTGCGCACCTTCAATCTGTGTCCCTGAACTCACTCCTCCACTATCCTGGACCACCTCGCTGTATTTAGAGCCATCATATTAAACAATTGCCCGTCGAAGTCAACCTGTTAGAATGAGTTAGAGTTCCAACGAGTCACCTGGGGCAAGGGGGTAGCACTTCCTCCCCATCTCGGCCACCTTCTCGCAGAAAACAACGGGGTCTGCTCGGATCTGGTCGAAGGTATCGTAGTGCATCGGTACCACCGCCTTGGCATCGAGTAGACGCAAAGCTCTCAGGGCATCCTCCTGACCCATGGTATACCAACCACCAATGGGAAGGAGCGCAAGATCCAGGGAGAACTCCTCACCTATTAGGGACATATCCCCAAAGAGGGCAGTGTCACCAGCATGGTAAATGGCTCGGTCATCCATGGTAATTACGAAGGAACATGGAACTCCAATGATTCTTCCCTCAAACGAGGACGAGTGCCATGCTGGAAAGATCTTGACGGCGCAGAACCCCCTGTCGACAACACCTCCCATATGGGCGGCGATAGCATCAGCTCCCTTCTCGATACAGAAGTGAGCGATTTCAGGCGTGGAGAGGATAGGCGCCCCGCTCGCCTTCGAGATTGGAATGGCATCGCCGAGGTGATCATGATGAGCGTGAGTTACAAGGACAAGATCAGGGCTCACCTCCTCTGGCTTCAAGGCAGCATTGGGGTTCCCATCCAAGAATGGGTCGACAAGCACCGATCCCTCCTTCCCGGTGAGAAGGAAGGCCGCGTGTCCGAGATATTTCACCTTCATTCGATCCCTCCAATAAAAATGGGAAGTTCCATTTAAAAGGATTTGGGGGGTAGCTCGAATTTGAGAATATGGTATAGTCCCTGCAATCCATGCGAATATTTGAGTCGAAGATGCGGGTCCAAAAAAACACAATTATCAACGCTGTTTACTAATCTGGCTATAGATTCAATATTATTGAGAAAGCGAATCGGAGACCAAGGGTTTAATAGCGCGGAGGTTTGGTGAACAATGAGCCAAAGTCAGGTGATCATCTGAGGATATCGATCATTGGAACAGGCTATGTCGGTCTGGTGACAGGGGTCTGCCTTGCCGAATTGGGACACCAGGTTACCTGCTTCGACATAGTGAGGGAGAAGATCGACTCCATCAACCGTGGAAAGAGTCCCATTTTCGAGGATGGTATAGATGAACTTATTGAAAAACATCTTTCCAGCGGCGGGTTCAAAGCCTCAGAGGACATATCAGAGATCCTAGAATCCGATGTCACATTCCTATGTGTTGGAACTCCTTCGCGGGAAGATGGGTCGCTTGACCTGACTTACCTGGAGACTTCGGCAAGAGATGTCGGCGAAATACTTCGTGAGAAAGATGGGTACCATCTGGTGGTCGTGAAGAGCACCGTCATGCCAACTACAACAGAGAGAATCATCTTGCCCATCCTTGAGATGCATTCTGGAAAGAAAGCAGGTACAGACTTCGGAGTAGCGATGAACCCCGAATTCCTGAAAGAAGGAGTTGCTATCCATGATTTCCTGGACCCAGATCGGGTGGTGATAGGGGCTATCGACGAGAGATCATCGAAAACGCTCCTTTCCGTATACGATAGTCTGGGATGTCCTATCCTAGAAGTGTCCCTTTCCACGGCGGAAATGATCAAGGTCGCCTCCAATGCCTTCCTGGCCACCAAGATATCATTCATCAACGAGATCGGCAACATCTGCAAGGATATGGGAATCGACGTCAGAGAGGTAGCCGTGGGCATGGGGCATGACAAGAGGATTAGCCCATTGTTTCTTCGGGCAGGCTGCGGTTTCGGGGGTTCCTGCTTCCCGAAGGATGTTAGAGGTTTAATCGCGGAGGCTAGAAGGCGAGGCTTTGAGCCCTTGATGCTTGAAGCCCTGCTTGAAGTGAACAACCGACAACCTGAAAGGTTGGTGAATCTGCTGAAAAGCAGGATGGAGATAAACGGAAAGAGAATCGCAGTGTTAGGGCTTGCATTCAAACCCGGCACTGACGACATTAGGGAATCTCGGGCCATTCGCTTAGTGGAGAGTCTACTGGAAAAGGGTGCCAAGGTACTCTGCCATGATCCTCAGGCAGCGGTAAACTTTAGCAAGGTTTTTTCAACAATAACCTACTACTCCTCATTGGAGGAGTGCGTCGATGACAGTGATGCTGTCATCATAATGACGGAATGGTCCGAATACTCGAATCCTGCCTTGTATGGGGATAAGTTGGTAATCGATGGGAGAGGGGTTGTGAGGACAGGTAATTACGAGGGTATTTGTTGGTGATCAGATGAAAGCAGTAATTCCAGCAGCTGGCATGGGGCTCAGATTCCTGCCACTGACCAAAGAGCAGCCAAAGGAGATGATACCCGTGCTGGACAAGCCTACCATCCAATATGTGGTGGAGGAGGCTATTGCAGCCGGCGTAGATGATATCATTATCATCACGGGGCGCAACAAGAGGGCTATAGAGGACCATTTTGACAAGTCCTTCGAACTTGAAGCGGCATTGGAGAAGATCGAACGATTTGATATGTTGGAGGAGATCAGGAGACTTTCCAACATGGTGGATATCCACTACGTCCGCCAAAAGACGCCTCTTGGATTGGGTGACGCCATACTCAGGGCCAAGAAGCACATCGGGGACGAGCCCTTCGCTGTGATGTTGGGAGATACCATCCACATTTCCAAGGAGCCGGTCATCGGACAGCTTATGAAGATCCACGAACGAACCAAGGGTTCAGTAATAGCTGTGGAAACAGTCCCGGACGAGAAAATCTCGGACTACGGTATCGTTGATGCCGAGCCAATTGATGACAACTTGATGCTCATTCATGACCTAGTGGAGAAACCAACATTCGAGAAGGCTCCCTCCAACATCGGGATCACGGGACGATACATCCTTACGCCCGAGATATTCAGCTACCTGGAGCGAACCGAAATGGGTAAGGGAGAAGAGCTCCAGCTTACCGATGCCATTCGATTGATGAACCTTGACCATGATACCTATGCTTACCGCTTCGAGGGAAGGAGGTATGACATCGGGGACATGGTTTGCTGGCTGAAGACCATCTTCGAGCTTGCCCTGGCACATCCAGATTATTCATCACAGCTGAGAGCCTTCTTAGAAGAGCTACTTTCCCTGAACGGGGAAGAAGTGAACTATGCCTCACTTGCATATGTTATGTCTGCCATCTGAATAGCCAAATAATAAAAGAATCTCGAAATTATTTTCGAGCGTTGGATATACTTCCCCAACGATAATATAAGGAGAATTCGTTAAGCCGCCACATCGAGACCAAGACGGTGAGGGATTGAGCGGTCTGGAAGAAACCTGGTGGAAATTCGAACATTGGTTCAAGCTCATTGGAATTACAGTGGGCACCTTATTGGCCATTGAAGGAATTATCTGCATCACATACCTGGCAACCCCAAACCTGATCTCGGGCTTCCTCCTTGAGATAATGGTGCCATTTGGAATCCACCTTGTCATCATCGGTATCGTCATGGTCGTTTACTGGATATTATGGGGTACGAGATTACCAGGATCCAAATTCACGGAAAACCGATGGTTTTCACTCTTATTATTGCTGATCGGCACACTGCTGGTTATCGAATCTTTCTGCCTTGCCTACTACATATCATGTCATTATAGCTATCCCGGCCATATCCGCAACTTCTGGATAGCTGCCGCAGCCGCCCAACTGTTCGTCCTTGGGATGATGATCGTTCTTGGATGGATCTCCAGGAACATGGACGAGGTGAAGACCGGCTGGGCAAGAATAGTCGCCTACACTTTCGGCTCGATTATCGCCGCTCAGGGACTTTTCGTTATGGCAGCTGCGGTCCCCCTTGAGATTGAGAACATCGGAGTTGTGACGGCAGGGACAATCTCACTGTTTGGATTACAGCTATTCGTTCTTTCCATTATCATAGTAATAATCTGGGGTTTCAAGGACAAGATACTGTTTGGAAAGAAACTTTTCTCGCACTGGCTGGTCCTGGACTTGCCCATACTGCTGGCCGAGATCGTGGCAATCGAGGGCATACTCATCATTATCTTCGCGGCACCTATCAATCCCGATATTCTTGGAATAGAATGGCTTGGCAAGTGGGTGATGGTCGCTTTGGGAGCTCAGCTATTCTTCCTGGCGACGATATGCGCCATTGCATGGTTCTGGTTAGAGAATGGCCCATGGGAATCCAAACCCGTGACCGTGATCGGGACCCTCATCGGCGCTCTCCTGGTCACAGAGGGAATGTTCATAATGGGGGTGGCAGCCCCCATCATAGTGGACAGTATCGGAGGAATGTTGGCCCGGACAGTCACATTGGCGGGAGCCCAGCTTCTAATCATAGGAGCAATAGTACTATTCTATTGGCTCCTGAAGGATAGCACCATTTTCAAGAGGAACATCACCTCCAACAGGGTGGTTTCTCTTGCCCCTCTGATCCTTGGGGCCTTAGTGACAGTAGAGGGGCTCGTCCTCGTGGGATACGCCTCACCCGTTTACCTAGAGGGGGTCGGCCATATTCGGGCTGCCTGGATGACGCTGGCTGGAATTCAGCTTTTCATTGTAGGCGGCATAACTTGTATGCTGTGGTACTGGCGAAACCATTCAAGATCCGAGGCATCTCTAACCAAGATAGGTGAGCCAATAATAGCCTGGATCATAACTGCTCAGGGCCTTTTCATCATGGGGATAGCAGCCCCCATTACAATCGATGGAATAGGCGGATTATTGGAAAGGACCGTGGCAATTGCCGGAGCACAGCTCTTCTTACTCGCACTGGCAATCATTGGATTGAGATTCCTGAGGGGCAGAAACCTACTGCACAGAGAGGTTATGGGGATAAGGTCATCAGAACTGCTAACCTACGTGATATGGGCACTCATCACTGTAGAGGGACTGGTGATCATGGCATTGGCAGCCAACATCTACATCGAGGGTTTCGGAGGAATCTCAGGCATATACATAGCTTTAGCTGGAGTCCAGCTGTCACTATTTGCACTTCTAGGGATGTCATCATGGCTGTGGAGAAATGAGGACATCAGCTATAGGAGAAGTCAGAAGCTAGCCCTCGTTATATTGTTCCTGTTACTTCTGGTTCCCCCCGCATTCATCCTGTAGATTTATTCTTATGCGACCGACGATATAGTTGAGGGTCACAGCCGTTCCTATTGGTCACTTAATCTCATTGTGATGGTAACTTTCAGCCTCGACCGATACACGGAATGATGAGCAGAGATACGGTTGCCTTGCGAATGACCTCCTCAGACACGCTCCCCAATGTCATCTCATGGAGGAGGCTCTTACCATGGGTTCCCATCATGATCAGTGAAGCGTTGAATTCCCGCGACACCTCAAGTATGTTGTAGACCAGGCTTCCAAAGTGGACGTGGGTGGATATATCGCAAGTTCTAGCCTCCAGCTCACCCTTGATCTTGTTCAGCTCCTCCTTCACCCATTGGAATCGGGTGTCATCGCTGACCCTGTACTTGGACGAATCTATGGTATGAAACAACACGGCCTTCTCTAACCCATTGTCGATGAGATACTGAAGTTGTTCTAGAACAGGTTTGTTGCAGCTCGAGAAGTCAAGAGGAACTATAGCCGTGCGGAAGAGGTTGGCGCATCGCCTAACAGCTACCAACTCGCCTTCCTCTTCGGTCACTTCAAACTTATCCAGGAATACCGGGATCAACGAGTTCCTGATGACCCCGAGGCATGTCGAACCAACGATGAACTCTCTGGCCATTCCCTTTCCGGATGAGGCCATTGCGATCATGGTGATGCTCTCTTTTTTCGCTACATCCAAGATGCTTTCCACAGGACTCCCAATCTCTGTACTGAACCTGGCTTTGATATCGATATTGGTTATCGAGTCAATCAGCTCCTGGACCTTGCGTTCTTGATCGTCAGTGACCTCATCGCCTTTTGCCATGACATTCAGTAGAATCATTTCCTCGTTTCCCTTTCCGCAGAATTGGGCAACGCATTGGAACATCTGAAGTGACTGATCTGAAAAATCGACTGGAATGAGAATCCTAGCGAACATGTTAACCTCTATTGGACATTGGATTTGCCCCATCATATTTTTTTTTATAAATTGAGGGGTGGATGATTCGAATCGAATAATGATCTCGATCGCACCTTTTAAACGACATGAAACGATGCCGATTGAGATAGTAACTTTTATATTAATCTAGTTTAAATATTTAAGAATCTGGGAATAAAATGGTTAGCTTAGAGGATACTATTCCCTTTACGGACATAACCCTGATGCAGCTGATCATAGCAATCGCCATCCTTATTGTGGGTTGGATCGCCATCAGGGTCGTAAAGGGGGTATTGAGACGGACTTTAGTCAAGACCAGACTCCCGGCACTCGTTGTCGAGTTCCTGACCAGATTGCTTAGCGTACTCCTTTGGGTGGTGATCATCCTATTCGCCGTGGGGGCTTTAGGTTTCGATACCTCTGCGGTGGTTCTCGGCCTCTCGGCCATAATGGGTTTGATTATCGCCTTCGGAATGCAGGATACCTTCAACAACTTCTTTGCGGGGATTTGGATAGCGATGATAAGGCCCCTGGACAAGGACGAGGTTGTGGAAGTGACAGGCTTAAAGGGGAAGGTGAGGGCGGTTGGCATCATGTCAACTGAACTGATAACACCAGACAACACCTTCATAACCATACCCAATCGATCAGTTTGGGGGGAGCCCATCGTCAACTACTCCCGAATGCCCATCAGGCGGGTTGATGTCTCGGTGGGCACCGCTTACGATGGGGACGTCAACAGAGCCATAGAGGTGGCGATGAGTTTCATCAAGGAGCACCCGCTGGTGTTGAACGAACCGGCCCCGGCCGTGGTGGTCACCGAACTGGGAGACTCCTCGGTGAACCTTGCGCTGAGGGCCTGGAGCGAGACGGCGGATTACTGGACGGTCATGGGAGACCTGACCAAGGGCATATTCGAGGAATACACCAAGGAGGGAATCGAGATTCCGTTCCCGCAGATGGACGTTCATATGGACAAGGGTGGGTGACCCCTCCCCACTTTTTTTCTGATGATATTGTGTCCAGTTGTCAGCGGCTTGAAGGGCATCGATGCCCATGGACTGAACGTTGATCTGCCATGCGATGGTCGACGGTTGTGCAACGGTTAAATCCCCTGGAACCTAATTGTATCAATCGATGTCGGGTAAGATCGAAGCAGAGAGCGTAACGGTATCGACTCAGGGAAAGGACATCATCAAAGAAGTGACGACGAGTATTCCTGAGAAGAAAGTCTTCACGATCGTCGGACCTTCTGGAGCGGGTAAGTCCACATTCCTCAGGACGATCAATAGGCTCATCGATTTCCGAGAAGGAGACATAAAACTGGATGGAATATCCATTAGGGATTACGAACCCATGGAACTGAGAAAGAGAGTGGGGATGGTTTTCCAGATCCCGCTGGCATTCCAGGGTTCGGTGAAGGATAACCTGCTTATGGGACCTAGACTGACCGGTTCCGCTCAACCGGATGTCGGTCAACTTCTGGACAAGGTCGGTCTAGCAAGAGAATTCGCTGAAAGAAAGGCGTCCGAGCTATCGGTGGGAGAACAGCAGAGGATGTGCATCGCAAGAGCAATAGCGAATGAGCCTGACGTACTTCTAATGGATGAGCCAACCGCCTCTCTTGATCCTGAGTCTGCCCGCAAGGTGGAGGAGCTCATTTTGAAGCTGAGTCATGAGGTTGAGTTGACGCTCGTGGTGGTAACTCACAACATGGAACAGGGGAGGAGAATAGGTGACTGGACCATGCTCATGAAGGATGGGAGAGCCGTGATGACAATGTGTACCGATGAGTTCTTCGAGATATACAAGGGGGTTTTTTAGTTGAACATTGAGCAGATCGTATCGATGGAGGATCTGGTGAGATTGGCTGTTGCCTCGATTCTAATCGGAGTTGTGATGATCCTCAGCTACGTAAGGCGCCTGGAGTTGGTATCGGATCTGGCAATTTCATCCATAAGGGCGTTCGTGCAATTATTGATCCTGGCTCTCTTCCTTCAGGTGATATTCGATATCCAGAACATATTCTGGATAAGCCTCATTCTAATCGGAATGATGGTAATAGCGTCATATACCTCAGCTAAGCGGGCTAAGGAAGTTCAACATGCGTTCCGGATCGGTGCGACCTCCATCATCGTCTCCTCCAGTGCAATCATCCTTGTAATGGTGGTCCTTGGAGTCATACCCATGCAGGCGGAGTTCATCATCCCACTGGGGGGGATGGTCATAGGGAACTGCATGAACATCACCTCACTTGCAATGGAACGACTGAAGGGCGAGGTGGCCAATAATACAATGATGATCGATAACATGTTGGCCCTGGGCGCTAGATCGGATCAGGCAATCTCGCCCCTTATCAAGAGGAGTGTCAGGGCATCCTTGATCCCAACCCTAGACAACATGAAGACCATGGGCCTAGTATGGATTCCTGGCCTAATGTCAGGCATGATCATTGGAGGAATGGATCCAAGTAAGGCAGCCGTGTTCCAACTGATCATCATATTCATGATACTTGCCTCCAACACAATCGCTTCCATAATATCCACGATGGAGATGTCGAAGAGTATGTTCGGTAGCGCTGAACAGCTCATCTATAGACCTTGAACAAACAATATCGAATCAGATTATCAGTTCAAAAACAGTCCTTTTCCCATTACCGATACCGAGAGGAAGTGTTCAAAATTGAATTATTTGCATATGCTGGCTATTATTCAAAAACGGAAATCAAATGTGATAATCAACTGAGATAGTTTTTATACCCTCATTTTGGTGCTATCACTAAGGTGAGCAAATGCACGCTCTTGAGACTTCGAGGCTGTTGACCGAGGAATACTCCGCGAAAATCCTGCTCGCAACCATGGGCAAGCCAAAGAGTGCGTTCGAACTCAGCGAGAAGCTGGGAATCCCGATAGCAGCGTGCTACCGGAAGATCAAGCTTCTCGAGAAGGCTGGCCTCATATTCTGCCATGAGAGGCGCTTGACCCGCGCTGGGAAGAGGGTGAGCGTCTACAAGTCCAGGGTAAGGAACGCCCAGATCATCTTCGAAAAGGGGAAGATCAGGGCAAGACTGGAGATGGTTGATGGCACCACGGAGGATTACAACTACAATCTTGATGCGTCAGTTCTACTTACTCAAGATTCACATATGGCCAATGCGTGATTCTATCGATATCCCCCCAGTGATTTCGAATCGCGCTTGGCCTCATTCCCTTTTCATTTCTTATTTCATCTCTTTCATTCTGTAGATCTTGGTCAATCGGCCTCAGGTCTATCAGGATCGAACGAGATTTGATCGGTTTCTGAGAACTCTATTGACCTAGGAGTCAAAGAACGCGGCCAAACCATCTCGAAGGGATATTTTGGGCTTGAAGCCAAGCAATTTTTCCGACACACTTGCATCTCCCAAGCTGTGCCTTATATCCCCTACCCTGGGGGGCCCATGAACAATCTCAACTGGTCTTGGTGCCACTGAGATCACGGTCTCGGCAAGTGCGTTGATCGTCGTAGATTGGCCGGATCCACAATTCATAGTCACGTTCCTGATATTGGAAGTGAGACATGAGCAAATCATGCTGGCTACGTCCTTGGCGTGAATGAAATCCCTTGTCTGTTCCCCATCTCCCTCAATGGTCAGAGGCATGCCGTTCATCGCGTTCTCAACGAATCGCGTGATTACTCCGGAATATGGGCTCTTGGGATCCGCTCTCGGAGAGTAGAGGTTGAACGGCCTGATTATGATGTAATCCTGGTCGAAACTCTCCTTGAATGCCCTGACATAATGCTCAGCGGATAGCTTGCTTGTGCCGTAGAATGACCTTGGTCGAGTGGGGTGACTCTCGTCGACCGGCAAGTAAACTGGATCCCCATAGACCGCAGCCGTTGAGATGTGGATGAATGAGGGGACTCCTTCATCATTTGCCGCCTTCAACATGCTGAGCGTGCCGCCCACGTTCACATCCAAATCCCAAGCGGGATCCTCCGTGCTCCTCACAACGCTTACTTGAGCCGCGAGATGAACTATCGCGTCTGCATCGCGGCAGGCTTCCCTCATGGATACCGTGTCCCTGATGTCCCCATCTCTGTGGAAGGGGACGTGCTCCCTTATGCGAGGAGCTACAAGGTCAACCGATATAACCTGGTGATCTCTAGACAAATCTTCCAGCAGGTACGAGCCTAGTTGTCCCGATCCTCCCGTCAACAGCACCTTCACAATCTCATGAATGCTGGACCGAGTTATACACTTTTTCCGACTAATACAGTTTGGAGTATGAGAAATGAAATGATGGGGGCCGCCCCACTGAGTCCATAGGTATAATCAGGTGGAGCGGGCCATCTGCGCCTCCAATGGTCTCTGCCACTTCTGCGCGAACTTAGGGGGGTATGGACTCAGATACTCATTTGTCATCATTGCTATATAAAAGTCTGATTCAAATTATCAAAGTAGAGAGCGAAAACAGTAGATTATTGTTGGTCGAAATTGCGAAAAGTGAATTTCTACTAATGATATCTTCCACTGAACTTACAGGAAGCATCATTGCGATTTGATAACACTGGACAGGGAGAGCGTTCTGAAAGGAGTTCGATATCGTACGATTGTCGGTATGGACAAATGACGACATCTTTCTAATCTTGAAATACAAATGTTCCAGACTACCTACGATATCTATAAAATAATACGACAATTAATGAATTATTCGAATCCTGTACTCCAACAAGATTTATATATGCGAGTCGATGGTGTTTCAATATTAACGGTTCAAATGGCAATGGCCTGACTGGGCTGTTCCATCAAAGGAGGCTCCGTATGAGCAATGAAAAGACCTTCGAGTCAATTATGGAGGAAAAGCGAAGGTTCGCCCCTCCGAAAGAACTTAGCGATCAGGCATACATCGGCAGCATGGAGGAATATGAACAACTCTATGAAGAGTCGATAAGGGATCCACAGGCATTCTGGGAGCAGAAGGCGAAGGAAGAAATTGAATGGTCATCTCCATGGGAGAGCGTATTCGAGTGGGATGTCAATGATGCGAAGTTTACTTGGTTCAAGGGCGGCAAGCTCAACGCAACCTATAACTGTCTAGACAGACACGCGAAGAGCTGGAGGAAGAATAAGGCCGCGATAATATGGCAGGGAGAGCCGTACGAGGACGTCAGGATATTCACCTACCAGCAACTTCTGCACGAGGTATGCAAGTTTGCCAATGTGCTGAAGAAGTACGGGGTGAAGAAAGGCGATCGCGTGTCATTATATCTGCCAATGATCCCAGAACTGGCCATCGCGATGCTGGCCTGCGCGAGGATCGGAGCGATCCACAGTATCGTTTTCGGGGGATTCAGTGCGGATTCACTGAGAGACCGCATCAGGGACAGCGATTGCTCAGTGTTGATTACATCCGATGGTAGCTTCAGGAGCGGGAAACTCATACCTCTCAAGAGCAACGCTGACATCGCGCTCTCCGCCGAGACACCGGTCACGAAGGTGATCGTGGTCAAGAGAACCGGCGTACCCGTAGAGATGAAGGAGAAAAGAGATGTCTGGTGGCACGAGGAGATGTCAGATTCCTCTCCGGTGTGCGCCCCGGAGATCATGGACGCAGAGGATCCGCTCTTCATCCTGTATACCTCCGGCTCGACCGGAAAGCCAAAGGGTGTTCTCCACACCACTGGCGGGTACTTGCTGTTCACGACTCTCACTTTCAAATACATCTTCGATTACCACGAGGATGACACCTACTGGTGCACCGCCGACATCGGTTGGATCACCGGGCACTCGTATATCGTCTACGGTCCACTCTCGGCGGGGGCGACAAGCATCATGTTCGAGGGAGTTCCCACCTATCCTGATAAGGACAGGTTCTGGGAGATAGTGGAGAAGTTCAAGGTGTCCATCTTCTACACTGCCCCCACCGCAATCAGGTCGCTGATGAGGGAAGGAGAGGAGTGGCCGAACAGGAGGGATCTTTCCTCGCTCCGAGTGCTCGGAAGCGTGGGGGAGGCCATCAATCCGGAAGCATGGATGTGGTACTACAATGTCATCGGAAAGGGGAGATGCCCGATTGTTGATACATGGTGGCAGACAGAGACCGGTGGGATACTCATTACCCCGCTTCCCGGAGCTAACATTCTGAAGCCAGGGGCTGCACTCCGTCCATTCTTCGGTATCGAACCACTTGTTCTGAAGGACAACGGAAAGCAGGCGGGAGTTAACGAAGGGGGCTATCTCGTCATCAAGAAACCATGGCCAGCGTTGATGAGAACGGTATACGGGCAGCATGAGAGATTCAAAGAGACATACTGGTCAATGTTCCCGGGCTACTATTTCACTGGAGATGGTGCAAGAGTTGACGAGGACGGCGACATCTGGCTGATGGGTAGGGTCGACGACGTGATCAATGTCTCGGGCCACAGGATCGGTGCCGCAGAAGTAGAGAGCGCCCTTGTCTCTCACGAGAAGGTAGCAGAGGCAGCCGTGGTTCCCATGCCTCACGAGATCAAGGGAGAGGCGATATACGCCTTCGTCACTCTAAAGGCTAACGTCGAGGAGAGCGAGGAGCTAAAGAAGGAGCTGGCAAATCATGTCAGGAAGGCGGTGGGACCGATTGCCAAGCCTGACGTCATACAGTTCTCCACTTCCTTGCCCAAGACCAGGAGCGGCAAGATCATGCGTCGCATACTTCGAAAGGTCGCATCTGGAGAATACGAGAAACTGGGTGATACAACGACACTTGCAGATCCTACAGTGGTAAAGAAGCTCATTGAAGCAAGAGTGGGGGCGGTCAAATGATCTTTCTCATGCGCCTTTACCCAAAGGATAGCGCGGTTTCCATATGGGAATTCGTGAAGTCGAGGATGCACTCCAGGAAGACCCAAAGGGTGGAACCCATACTCGTCTCAGTTCAGGAGGAGGCGAAGTGGGTCACCCTGTACCTAATGTCGGACGACGTCGAGGCCATAGGGGACTTCATCGTGAATGATTTGGGAGAATGCGATGACGTCCTATACACTATGACAGTACCTCTACTCAAGATGGTCTTCCTTCCAGTCTCTAAGAGTCTGCCTCCGGAAACGAAGAGATACAGCATCATGATCCGCTGCGACCTGCAGCACTACTACTCGGCATTCAAGAAGGTGATAGATCTCCATCCCAAACCTGGAGTCAACCCCACGTTCTCGGCATTCCTTCTGGGCAAGTACGACATTCTGCTGTCAATAGTGGCCGAATCGAGAGAGAAGCTGGACTCCTATGTGGAATCGGCAATCAAGACCATAATGGGGGTCCGGGAAGTGGAAGTGTTCCCGATCGACAAATCATGGATTGTGGTGGGTGAAGATGACTGGAAGCGGATCCAAAGAGCCATGCTCTACATCCCATCTTGGATGACCCACTTCGGGGACGACATGGAGTTCGCATTCTACCTCACGGAAGAGGACATCAGTCTGTCTGGAATGATCAAGTGATCCACTGAAGCCAGGTTCTCCCTGGCACCTTCATTTTTCTTCTGACATCAAGTCTATCTGGACGAAGTAGGAACCATCCTCCATCTCAGTCTCGACCTTCAACCCGATAGAGTGGAAAACATGAAGCATGGCCGTGTTCTGGGGGAGCACCTCGGCCATGAAGGTCTTAACTCCTCTCTGCCTCGCAATTTGAACCATGTACTCAAGCAGATATTTGCCTATTCCGCGGTCCTGCCAATCATCACGCACTATGAATGAGACCTCTGCCGTGTTAGATCTCTTGTCCAATAGATACCTGGAAACCGCTATTATCTCGGAAACCTCTTTTTCCCTGGCTATCCCCACCAAAGCCATTTCTGTATCATAGTCGATGTTGGCGAAGGGTTGCAGCTCACGGTGGGGCATTTTGATCTTCATTGCCATGAAGCGCTGATAGATGCTCTTCTCTGAAAGGGAGTAGAAGAGATCCTTTAGCAAGGGCTCGTCGGTGGGCTTCACTGGACGGAAGAATACCTGGATTCCATCAAATTCCTCGTAGATCTCCAGCTCGTCGGGATAGGGAAGCCCATGATAAGGGACCTCCGACTGATCCAGGAAGACGTAATTGTGAAACTTGGCAGCGTGGAGGAGCTGCTCCCGGAACTTGGGGTGAGCGATGTTGATCAGGGCGAGAGCACGCTGCATAATGCTTTTACCGTGAAGCCCCGCCACACCCCACTCAGTAACAACATAATGAACATCGCCTCGTGTGGTGGTGACCCCAGCACCTTCGGAGAGACGCGGAACGATCCTTGAGACTGCTCCACCTTTGGCCGTGGAGGGCAGGGCAATTATGGGCTTTCCATTCAATGAACGGGCAGCCCCCCTCATGAAGTCAACCTGACCCCCGAGCCCCGAGTAAAATTGGTAGCCCAGCTGGTCAGCGCAAACCTGGCCGGTGAGATCCACTTCCAGCGCCGAGTTGATGGCCACCATGTTTTCATGTTTCCCTATAAGACAAGGATCGTTCGTATAGCTAGATGGATGGAATTCGATCATGGGGTTGTTATCGATGAAATCATAGAGCTTGCGGGTCCCCATGCAGAATGAGGCCACGATCTTTCCTGAGTGCATGGTCTTCTTCTTGCCGTTGATAACGCCCTTCTCCACCAGACCGACGATCCCATCGGAGAACATCTCGGTGTGTAACCCTAGGTCCTTCTTGTCAAATAGGTGTCTGAGAACTGCGTCGGGAATAGCCCCATAGCCCACCTGGATGGTGGACCCGTTCTCCACCAGTTCCGAGACATGGATACCGATCCTGTCCACGATCTCTTCCTCGCTGTCCTGATTGGGGCTCCATTCCAGCAATGGTTCCTCGCATTCCACGATGTGCTCGATTTCAGAGACATGGATGAAGCTATCACCCAGAGTGCGAGGCATTGTTTTGTTAACTTCGGCTATTACCACATCGGCCTTATGCGCCGCCGTCTTGGTAATATCGACAGAGACGCCGAAAGAGCAGAACCCATGCTCGTCTGGGGGAGAGACCTGGATGAGGGCTACATCCACCAAGTAGCGGTCCATACGCAGGAGTCGGTCGATCTCCGAGAGATACACCGGAGTATAGTCGGCTCGACCCTCATTCACAGCCTCTCTGACATTGGGGCCTATGAAGAAAGCTGTGGTTCGAAACTCATCCCCAAACCGCTCTTCAGTGTAAGGTGAGAGACCAAGGGAGAGGGTGTGGATGATTTCGTTATCTGCTAGAGATCCAGCTCTCTCTATCAAAGCCCTAACGAGTGATTGGGGCTCGCCGCAGGCAGTCCCGATGAAAACCTTCTCCCCCTTCTTGATGGTCGCCACTGCATCATCGGCTGTCTTCAGCTTGGCTCGATACTCCTCCCTCCAGTAATCTGACAAGAGTACACCTCGAGGATAGAATCAATGAACTTTACAGACTTATATCCTTTTGTAAGAGCCCCTCAAAGGGGGACCGATGACATCACCACTGGAATGAGGAATGGAAATCTGGCGATATTCAAAGGATTCATAGATGTCCAATGACATTGGGCACCGATCATCCAGGAACACATTGGTAGAAAAGTTAATCTTAACTTCATGGTATAATAAGAATGGGAGACATATGACAATTGAAGTCGGATGTTTGAAGGAGAGGAGTGTAATCACCAAGGACGGCAAGATGATCGGTAACCTCATCGGGGCCGACATCGATACCGAGAATTGGAGTGTCACCACCGTAAGAATCGAGATAGAGAAGGATTTCATCAAGGAGCTTGGATTAGAGAAGTCTATGATGAAGAGTACTAAGATCAAGCTTTCGACTGGACTGATCGAACTCGTCGGAGACATCGTCCAGCTTTCCGTGGATTTGAAAAACCTTAAGGACGCGCTCTGATTTCAAGGCAATCGCAATCATCGGAAGGGGATCGTCCATCTATTGGATCTGTACCTCTTGGAGATCTCTCGGATCCCTCTTCAATGCAGGGACTTGAGTTCTAATGAAAGGAATAGTATATCGGATAAGTTGCGAGAATTTCCAATTCTTATGAGCAGAAGGGAGAGGAACACAAAGAGATTCCATTCGTGTCATGCTTGGACTATGGTCCTTCAACAATGCCTTGAGAACCGTTGAATTCGATGTGAATCATTACCTCGACCAGCTGTCGTTTTGAACCTATTTTATACGATATCGATCGCTGGTTTAACCATTGATGAATGCCTAGAATAGGTTCATACAATAAGGCTTGATAAGTGAGAATGCGCAACTTAATGAGCGTGCATCTAGGAATGCTCCCCCTGCCCCGTCCCCTTAATGAATGTAGAAATATCCATTCTCAATACTTTGCTTCTAGGGGGCAAGGAACCCCGTCACTATCTCTGCTATGATGTTACAGTTGTCTATTCCTCTGGGGGCAATATCAATCCGGATAGGGGGACCAAAATGGTTTTTATTGCATATCACTTACATGGAAAGGGTGAATCACCTATGGAGTTGGGGTGTACAGAGGAGAAAGAGGTCGTCACCAAGGACGGACGTAAAATAGGAATACTGGTGGGGGCAAAGGTAGATACAGATGACTGGACCGTTCATTCGATTTTGATCGAGGTCACGAAGGAAATGGTGCTGGAACTAGGACTCAAGAAATCAATGCTGAAAAGTCCCAAGACCTCGATAAGTACAAGCCATGTTAGCCTGGCTGGGGACATCATACAGCTGAATGTCACTTTGAACGAGCTGAAGGATCACGTGTGAGAGAATCTGGGAATAGATAATCGCTCAAGAGCCTATCCACAAGATCTCCTTGATTCTGTCGCCAGCCATCTCGATTATCATTTCCACCAGTTCAGTCGCGGTGCTCCTCATCTTTGCGTGAACATCATCTCCAAAGAATCTGTCCCTTACTTCCTTTCCTAGAAAATCATCGTTTCCAGGATGGAGTTTTAGGATCACGGATCCAGAAGAAAAGACCTCCTCGCCACAAATTCCATCCTCATCTCCATCGGTTATCCCAATGATCGACATTCCCTTCCTGTATAGGAGTGCGCCTGCAATGCGTGTCGTATCGTCCCCTACGGTTATTGCGAGCGAGGCGTCTTCGGTTTCAAAGAATGAGTCTTCAGCACAGTGATCTATGAGCATGATCTTCCCGTTACTCCTTTTATCAACCGACCTGGGAACGGCCTTTGTCCTCCTGATATGGCCCGTCCTTATCATCGCATCGTGAAGATCGAATGGCAACACCTTCCTAAGACCGTCTTCCTTCACCTCAACTCCCTCGAAGATCGGGAAACCATCATCGATTCTAATAGTGATGCTCTCATCAAGGGCCTTTCCGATGACATTCCCATTTATCCATATGTTCTCTCCAGGAATGACCCCGTGAAGAGCCCTGCTCATGTAATGTGATCGATCCGAGGTCAAACTCTCAACTTCCAGATTCAGCCTGGGGGAGATTTCCCTTGCTATGGGGTCCGCTTTCTGATTAAGTGGCAAGATGAAATCAATATCCAACTGGATTGCGGGGTGCTCGAGCTCATGTGACAACCTCTCCATGAGGATGCTGCCAAAGGCTATGCCGCTCTCCCTGGTCTTCGCATGATTCAGCAAAACTATGACATCACAGGATCTATCCATTCGGACCATTGCCTCGGAGACCTTCTCCCTCCTCGAGATGTCAATGACATTCTCCAAGCAAGCGTCCATCACCGCAATCGCACCCATAACTCCCCCGATACAGACCTCACAGTACCCCATTTCGCTCAGGAACCGGATCAGATGCTCGGCCCTGCCAGTGTCAATCACCTCAGGACCGTGAATGATGATGCCCAACCGCATGAATGCTCAATACGCAAAGGGTAATTGAGTATTAAAAATTGATACATTCTTATTCGCCAAGGTTCTTCGGCCGGAAAGTGTCACCCGTCATGGAGAGTATCTCCATGGCCTTCACCAGGTCGGTCCTGGTCACTATGCCAACCATCTCTCCTTCTTCCATCACTATTAGTCTACCGATCCCCTTGGAGGAGACCAATCTGACAGCGTCCATGACCTCGGTCTCCGGTGAGACAGATACGATCTCACGTGACATTATCTCCTTCACCTGGATCATCCATTGCTGTTCCTTGGAGACTCGGGAGGCGTCCTGGAGGGTCACGACCCCTACCACCCTGTCCCTGTCAAGAACTGGATAACCCATGTGCTTCTCGGTCAACATCCTGTCCAGCAGTTCGCGAACTGTGTCCTCAGGAGAGACTGAGGAAACCTCTGAGGTCATCAGCTCCTTGACCCTGACGCCTTGGAAGGCCTCCGAGAGCTTGGTCCCCCGTTCCTCCTCTCCTGCCCCAAAGTAGATGAAGATCGCTAGAAGCACCAGCCAGAAATTGAGTATCAGTATCCCAAAGAATCCCATCCCAATGGCTATTGCCTTGCCCAACGTGGCAGCGGTCTGGGTAGCCTTCATGAAGCTCATCCTTCTTGCAAGAAGGGCCCGGACAATCCTTCCTCCGTCCATGGGAAAGGCTGGAAGAAGGTTGAACGCGCCGAGGAACAGGTTGTAGAAGCCTATTAGGCCCACCATGATGGCCGGAATCTCTATCTCAAACCCTTCTCCGAGACCGTATATCAGAAAGGACAGAGGAATGAACGCTGCACCCAAGACCATGCTTGAGGCGGGCCCCACGAACGCCATGAACGCCTCACCCGGCGCCTTGGATGGTACCTTCTCTATCTGCGAGACTCCACCGAAAATGAACAGGGTGATGCTCGATATCTCATAACCGTACTTAATGGCCACATAGGAATGGGCAAGTTCGTGCACCAGTACGGAGAGGAAGAATAGAATCGCGGCAATGGTCCCAAGCATCAACTCGGTTGGAAGACCAAGACCCAATCCGCCAAAGCCAAGCCGAATTCCCAGTATCTCGTTGGAATACAATCCGAACACTGCAGCGAAAAGAGGCAGGATTAGCAGGAATGTCACGTGGATCCTGATGGGTATCCCGATTGCGCTGGCCACCTTGAAAGATACTCTCATCCCTAATAGATTTGTAGGCCGGAGGATAAGACTTTGTTGACTGATTTCACCACATTTCCATGTGGATTCACCAATTCTCATATATTGGATGAGGAACATAATACAATTAGGGGCGTTAACTTGACATCCCGGATTAAGGAAGAGCTCGATGAGGAGTACGAGCGCTTTGCCGACCATTCGATCTGGGACAGGACCGAGATTATGGTCGAGGGAGATACTAGGTACTTCATCGCCTGGCTACATTCCACAGAGGGAATCGACGAGATGGTCTCAATCATGGGAAGATTGTGCGGAACCCTCAAGTGCTTACTCCAGGCCGCATCAGATTTTCAGAAAATTGGTCAGGAAAAGATGGGTAAACTCGAAGCATGGCTGGAAGCCAAGATAAGTATAGGGACCCGAAGCTCAGACGGTCGAGGTTGCTTCACACTGCGGCTTGACCCAGGGGGCATGCAGGGAGAGACGGTGACCACCTCCATAATCTCACCCGAGGGGGATGAGGTGGGGGCCTGCGTCTTCGAGATCTGACTACTTGTCGATTCCTGGACGGGAAAGCACTCCCCTCTCATACGGGTGGCGGACGCATTTCATCTCGGTGACATAATCGGCCAGTTCGTAGAACTCTTGTGGAGCATAGCGACCGGTGAGAACAACCTCTACATCCGCGTTTCTTGATCTTACGGCTTCCAATACATCATCGACCGAAACCAACCTCCACTTGACGGCGATGTTGATCTCATCCAGCACGACCAGCCCGTACTCCCCGGACCTCATTGCCTCGTTGGCTATCCTCAAACTCTCACTGGCCCTCTCGAAGTCCTCTGGTTTCGCCTCCTTCTCGAACACCAAGCAGGAGCGTGCCGTAGAAACTATCCTTAAGTTCTCCAATCGCTCGGCCGACCTGCATTCGCTGTAGAAGCCTGGTGTCTTCATGAACTGGACGATAAGGACTTTGAAGCCCTGTCCCATCGCGCGTAAAGCGAGACCCAAGGCGGCGGTCGTCTTCCCTTTCCCATCACCGGTGTACAAGTGCACCAGCCCCAGTCCCCTTTCCGCCTTTTCCCTCGTCATTGCAGTCCCTCCCATACTCCTATCATGGTAACGTGGGCTATCTTCCGTGAACGGGTATTGCCTTGATGTTGCGTTGGGAGGCCACTAAACGAGCACGAATCGATGAGAGTGTTGTTGCCCCGATAAGCTCATCACGGGTCATCCTGAAAAGGTCGTCAGGGTCTAGGCAATCACACATCAGGAGGCCGCAGGCCACCACCTTGGTGGAAAAGGAGATGTCCGGCCTCATCCAGGTCCTCACGATAAGATCCTTGATCCCTGCCCCCAATCTAAGCTCTTCCCCCACACTCTCTGCCAGTATTTCATCATACTTTCTAAGAGTTCTCAGATCGCCGGATTGTGATGCCATGGACGCAACCGTACCCGCGACCCTACCGCATGCGTAGGAGGGAATTATCCCCTCACCTACGAAGGCCAGAGTCTGCCCTGCTGAGTCACCAGCGAAAAGAATATTGCCCTTCCAAGGCCCGCCGGAGTATCCTGGAATGGGTGCCTCGCCCGACTTCACTTCCAGCACACCATTCATCTCGAAGTATCTAGACACAAGGGGATTGGTCTCTATCCAATCGCGGAGCACGGCACTTCTTCCCTTGACCTCTCCAACTATTCCCAATCCCACGTTTCCTCTTCTCCTCCCCTTTGGTATTATCCATCCATAACCTAGCCCGATCTCCGGCTCGAGGAATATCTGCATGCAGGGAGGCAAATCGGTCTTGGATACCATCTCGAACTCTATTCCGTTAGCGACCTCACCCTCGGGGTAGACTCTCCTCCCTGTGAGCTTTGAGATGGTGGAGTGGACACCGTCTGCAGCCACCACCACCTTTGGCTTGACCCAGATCCTCTCTCCCCTGTGGACTAGCTCGGCCTCCCTGACCACATCTCCATCCATCTCCAGCGAGAGAAGCCTGGTATCGGCCTGGACCACGGCTCCGCTAAGGACGGCTCTCTGGGCCAGGTGCTTGTCCAGTATCTTTCTCTCGACGGTCACGCTTGCCCAGTAGTCCTCGTGATTGTTGACCATCAACCGCCTGTCCAGCAGGAAACGGGTATAGGCCTGTCGTCCACAAACAGCGGACGAGGGCAGCGTTATTCCGCACATCTCAAGCAGGGATTTCCCTACAACCTCCCCGCACTGCACCGGCGTGCCTATCTCCTTCTTTCTGTCTATCACGAGGGTCTTGGCCCCAGCCTCTGCGGCACCTATCCCGGCACCGGAACCTGCTGGGCCCGCTCCCACAACGAGCACATCCCACTCTTCATCCAAGATCAATCACCATCCATATTCGCTCGTCAACCTGTAAGCCTTATAGAGTTCCCTGTAGTTGGGCCGTGTAACGTATGCCCGTGCATATGGGAGCATACCATATCCCTTTCGGAAGGGCATGACCGAATCTGTCATCTTCTCATCCGTCATGCTCATCAGTTCCCTGTACGCCTCAAGGAATATTGGTGACGAAAACCTTGATGAGCGCCACCATCTCTCGTACGAGGTCAGGTCACCTCCAGAAATGGCCTCCGCTGCCTGCCTGCCAGCGACCATTGCGATCCTGATACCTCCAAAGGTCAGTGGATTGGCCTGGGCCGCCGCATCACCGATCAAGCATGCGCGGCCTTGGACCACTTTAGAGAGGCCTCCCACTGGGATCCTCCTTGCATGGATCTCAATCGGATCAGAATCAATGTCATCGGTACCTGCGGGAAACCCTACCTTCTTCATCTTTCCAAAGGGGAACTCCCACCTGTAGCCCCCTCCATACCTGGTCCCATATTGAAACCGAATTACATCTCCAGGCATCTCTTCCTCCAATAGATACTGCCTGGCTGAGACCACGATAGGTGGACCCTCATCGAAGATATCCTTCCGCACTCTGGAGCATGCTCCATCGGCGCCTATGAGAAACGAGCAACGCAATCCTCGCCCTGATTTCAACTCAAGATCAAAACCTTCCTTGAGAGGCACCACAACCTTGACGGAGTCGTTGAGGACCTCTCCGCCCTTGCCTTTGAATTCCTGAATGAGATCCTCGAGAAACAATGACCGATCAATGATGTAACCGTCGGCCTTGGATGTGATATGAAGTCCATCTGGCCAGATCTCCTCTGCGAATCTGATTCGGTTGAGTATCCTTCCTGGACGAATGGGATCTAGCTCCCTGAAAGCCCTGGAGGATATCGCCTCCCCGCACATCCGGTGGTAACGCGAGAACCGTTCGTCTTTCAACCTTTCAATGAGCAGGACATTCAGATCGGGTCGCAGTATCTTCATGAAGTAGGATGCGGCGCAGCCACCGGGACCCGCGCCCACCACCACGACATCATGATCTTGATCCAATACCGATACCTCCCTTGCTCAGGCTCTCGATGAATGAGTAGCCGAAGTCGAACCCTAAGAAGGCAAAGAAATACAGGTAGGACGAGAGTATCGATAGGGCACAGAGTAACAATATTGTCATCTTTAGCACAGGGCGCTGCCTCAGGATCCATCCAGCGGGCGTATCGCCTCTCTCCACCCAATCGACATCGTTGATCTTCTCATCAATGAACGCTGCTCCGAACACGGCAATCATGCCCACAAGCATCTCCGGGGAGGGGGCGATCACCGCGGCATACAGGCCAATTCCTCCGGCTATCAGGAAACCGAGCTTGAAGGCTATGTTGTCGTACTTGGCCGCCACCATCAGTGCCAGAAGCAATCCGAGAAATATTGTGGCGCTGTCGACGTCCAAGAGTATCAGGGCTCCCATCCAGATACCGCCCGGGATAGCAAGTACGGTGGCGGATCTTCTGCTGAAAACATCTGTGTCGAATGCCTGGTCGCCATACTTTATCAGCATCCCCAAGGATACGAAGGAGAACGCGATCACCAGCTGGTGGTTGAGATTCACCTCTCCCATCATATGAGCATATACTCCTGCGCAAATGGTCACCAACACGGTCAAGAGGCCAAAGAACAGCGCCTCGCGTCTACCAGTTCTTCTCATCAGAACCCTCGAGTACTGATCAACTCAGTCGCGAAAGGTCAACGCTGCAATGTGTCTTAGCATTTTTGCATATCCATTCGGATTTGTACTTGAAGCAAGTCCGAGATTAGTCAGAAGGAATTTTTAATCGGCAAGCTTCTTCAAGACCCATGCCATGTTCTTTCCAAGGGTCCTCATCGTCTTCTCGGCTTCCTTGTCTTCCTCGATGTCGCCCCGATTGTTCCCGACTCCAATGTTCCAGTAGTTGGAACCCACCACTATCATCTGGCCTATGAGGAAGAACAAGTTGATTTGATTGAAGGTGTTGAGGGCTCCTGCCCTTCTGTGGACTGCTACCGCGGCGCCCACCTTCCTCTTGAAAACATCGTCGTTTGCCTTGGCAAGCTTACCGACGCGATCGATGAAGGCCTTGGTCTGAGCGGTGACACCGCCGAAGTATACCGGCGATCCTATCAAGATCCCGTCCGCGGCCTTCATCTTATCAAACCACTCATTGATCTTGTCGGTCTCGATCAGACAGCGACCATCGGTGTTCTGGAGGCATGTCTGACAGACCTGACAAGGATCGATGACCTCCAGGCCCATGTCGATCATTTCAGTCTCTATCCCCTCCGCACGGAGCTCATCGAGTGCGTACTCGAGGGCCCTTCCTGTGTTACCGGCTATCCGAGGGCTCCCATTGAATGCTATGACCTTCATCTATCTCGAGCTCTCGAATGCAATTCCACAATAATTAGATTCCCTCGTTAACAGTACTCTAGTTCCAGGTGTCCCTTAGACAAGAAGCCTGTATTTGCCCTCGGGTATGAACATCTCAAACCTGACGCCCTCACCAGGAACGCCTACCTCGTGGATGGTTATGCCGGTTATCTCAAGAATATCCTTTACCATGAAAAGACCGTGCCCCAGGATCTCATCGAATAGATGGGACTTGTCCTTCAACGTGATGCCCGTTCCATCGTCCTCGTAGATCAGTTTGAGCCCGGAGGGGATTGGCTCGTAATAGACCTTGATGACTGATACTCGTTCCCCATGACGGCAGGAGTTGTCCAAGAGGTTGTGGAATACCTTCACCAACATGGGATCGGCAAATATCTCGAGACCTCCCAACTTGCGGTAGATGTCGATATCTTGCAGCTCTACGGTGGAGGCTCCGTTCACGAAGGCCTCCTCAGCCCTGATCCAGGTCGGTTCCCTCGTCCCCATTCGCTCGTAGTCCTTGCCGAACTCGAGGAAGTAGATGATGTTCTCACCTGCTGAAAGGGCACGGTCGATCCGCTCCATGACATCTGGATTATCGACCTTCATCTTAGCAATCTCGAGATGCCCGAATAGAGTTGTGAGTTGATTCATGAGATCGTGCCTTGTCACGCTTCCCAAGAGGTTGAGCTTCTTGTTGGCTGCCTCGAGGGCCTCCATCATCATGTTCCTCTCCCTATTGTCGCGGAAGATGCCCGCCAGGAGAGTCCTGTCTCCACTGTTTATCGCGATAGAGTTTATGTCGACCGGTATGATCTCCCCGCCCTTTCCTCTGATATGAACATTGGTGCTAACGCTGCTTCCATTCATCATCGTCTCGCCGAAACTCTCAATGATCTCCATCGTCTCAAGGAAAGGAAGCTGTTTCATATTGAAATGGATAAGATCCTCCTTGGTGTAACCAGTGAGGTCCCTGAAAGCCTTGTTCGACTCGATTGCATTACCGTCAGTGTCCACCAGGAGAATGCCATCTGCTGATTGATTGATGATGCTCCTGTACTTCTCCTCACTCTCGAGAAGGAGGTACTCTGCGATCTTCCTCTCGTTGATGTCCTCGAACATAGAAATTATCATTTCGGGGATACCTTCGCTGTTCCTGATCACCAATGTGGTCTGCTGAACCCACACGTAGACTCCGTCCTTTCTTCGGATCCTCAGGTCATTGACAAAGTGATCCATCCGTCCCTCAATCATATCCTGGAATTTCCCGAGTTGGAGTTTTAGATCATCAGGGTGGACGAATTCAACGACATCATTCAGATCTCTGGCATCATCGATGGTATACCCAAGAATTCTATTAGAAGCAGGATTCAAGCCCATCAGTATTCCCGCTCCGTCCGTGATCATGATGCCCAGGGCGGAGTGATCGAAGAGGCTCCTGAAGGTCGATTCGCTTTTCTGGAGAGCGCGTTCAGCCCGCCTTCTTTCTGTGATGTCTCTGATCAGGCTTATCGTTCTCTCGAAGTTCCCTTCATTATCATAAATCGCGGAGGAGTTGATGCCCACGTCAATGATCGATCCGTCCTTCCTTACCATCTTGTACTCATTGTTTTGAGAGTCTCCCTCCTCGATGATTTTCTGGAGGGCTGCCTTGACTTTCTTGTGATAGTCTGGATGGATTGTCAGAATCATGTTCTGCCCTATGAATTCTTCCCGCTTGTATCCAAGCACCTCCTCAACTCGAGAATTGCAGTCAACGATGATTCCTGCAGAGTCGACGGAGACGATGAGATTGGCCGCAGTCTCGAAGATCTTTCGATACTTCTCCTCGCTGCGCCTCAACGCATCATCTCGCTTGATCCGGTCCTCAATTGACCAGAAGTAGATCAGGATCATCTCATCTGTTGGATGGACCCTGATCTCGAACCAGTGCTTCTTCCCACTGATCTCAAGGTCTATCTCAAGTTGGACACTATCGCCCGTGATGACCCGATTGGCCAGCTCATCATTGTATAATCGGACTATCCAGGGAAAGGTCTCTAGGAACTCCTTGCCAATGACGCTTTCCCTAGTCACACCCAATAGGTCCTCCGCAGCCTTGTTGAAGTAGGTAATGATCAGATCGTAGTCAATAGCCACGAAGGCGTCAGCAGAAGCGTCCAGTATTTCCCTGATCTTCCCTTCGGACTCGACCAAGGCCCTCTCGGCCTTCTTGCGTTCGGTCACCTCATTCCCTATCGCTAGGATGCCGATTCTATTACCATCACCGTCGAGGAGTGCTTTATTGGTCCAGGATACCCAGACCCTGGTCCCATCACTGAGCATGTTCTCGTTCTCGTTCAATCTGAATGCTTCGGGATTCTCGCTGACGCCTCTGATCATGGCCGCCATGTCCTTCCCGTTGGAATCAATTTCGGGCACGATCGAGCCGACCACGCAGCGACCCACGAGCTCTTCCTCAGAGTAGCCAAAGAAATTCAGACCGAATTCATTCATGAAGATTATCTTGCCGTCCAGATCCCTCTCCATGATGATTACGTTCGCACATTCCACTAGCTGCCTGTAGCTCTCCTCGCTCCTGAAGAGCTCCTCCTCGACATGACTCGATCTGACCGAGCGGACAATCATGTTGCTAAGCTCCGCGAACTGGGCCTCCGTCGATCCTCCTTTCTGGATATAGAATTCCGCACCGTTGTTCAGAGCATCTATGGCAACTTCCTCACGGTCCTTGCCTGTGAAAAGAATGAACGGTGTGCTAACGCCCATTTCCTTGATGGCCTTTAGAAGCTCAAGGCCATCCATGTTTGGCATCATATAGTCCGAGACGATAACGTCGAAATGCTCTCTTCTGATCCTGTCGAGAGCCCTTGGAGAGAAAGTCTCGATCTCGACAACACAGTTGCCCAAATCCTCAAGGTAGGTCTTTGCCAGTTCAGCGTAAATCTCCTCGTCGTCGATGTAGAGTACCCTTGGCCTTGGTGATTGTGTTTCCATGACGACATCCTCTCGTCGGGAACCTGGTGAGTTTAATCACCAGGATCATAGCTTTTGGAATTTCCAAACATCAGAGGCATTTATAATTCATACATTACCATTATCATTTTTGAGTTTAATGTCTGTTAATAAGATGATTGCTCATTCTTCCTGGAAAAAACGACCTGTTGACTAGATCAACTCTCTCATTGACATCAGTAGGAGACGGAAATCTGCTGCTCTTGGCACTGTATCCACCCTCACGCCTTCCTCTTCCAAAGCCTTCCTTGTGGGATTGCCTATGGCTCCCACAACCGCGTTCTTCATCATTTCCATGGCCGCCTCCTTGCCTAACCTTCTCCTTCCAGCTTCCAGAATGGTTTTAGCGGAAAGGGAGCTTGTGAAAGCGAACCCGTCTATACCGCCAGAGTTGCCCTTATCCAGGAGTGCAATCACATCATTCCCGTCCAGATTCTTTCTGAGGTGATAGACAGCTACTTCTTCTACAAGGCCACCCGATTCTCTCAAACCTTTGGGCAGGATCTTAGAGCCCATGTCAGAGCGAAGGATCCAGATCCTTCTTCCTTTGATCATGTCCCGAGGGATGTCTCTGACCATTCCCTCTGAGGAGAACTCATCGGGCATGATGGCCACCTCCACCCCCTCGCTTACCAGTGGGGCACGGGTATGGAGTCCGATGACCAGAACGTCGATCGAGCGCAGAATTTCCAGCATCTCATCACCCCTTCCCCGGGCTTGAGCCAACTCCATGGCTGCCTCCACCCCTGATGCCGAGGTGAAGGCTACCGCGTCCACCTTTCCTTCAGAGGCGCTCTCTATGAACCTAGTGAATGAATGGCTGTCGTTGATGACGATCTCAACGGGTGAGGCACAGATGGGTTCGAGACCTAGCTCTCTAGCGATGTCCGCGGATTTCAGAAGCCTGTCCCTAGGCCTCATCACCGCGACCCTCATTCAAGATCCCCCAGCCATTCTCTCATCGTAGCCACTCCACCCACTACGATGATCGATGGCGCATGGACATCTTCCTTTTCGCATAGTTCTGCAATACTTACCAATGTCCCCATGATAACCCTCTGATCGGTAGTGGAACCTTTTTCGATGACCGCGACCGTCGTGGAAGAGTCCATGCCTCCATTGATCAGATTGTCCATGTTGCTCCGGAGGTTGCTCATTCCCATGAGTATCACAATCGTACCTCCCAGATCGGCAAGAGACGACCAATTGACCGTCTCCTTGCCCTTATGGATGCCTTCGTGCCCGGTCACAAAGGTCACCGTGGACGAATGATCGCGATGGGTCACAGGGATACCAGCAAGACCCGGTACAGAGATAGCGGATGTCACGCCAGGTACCAAATGGACCCTGATGCCCTCTCTGATCAGCATCTCCGCTTCCTCCCCACCCCTGCCGAACAGGAAGGGATCTCCTCCTTTCAGGCGGACTACCAGATTTCCAAGCTTGGCCTTCCTCACGAGAATATTATTGATCTCCTCCTGATCCGCTTTATGGTGTCCGCCTGTCTTCCCCACATCAATGATCTCTGCTTCATCCCGCGCAAGTGAAAGCAGCTCCATGGGAATCAGAGAATCATGGACGATCACATCCGCCCTGGAGATGAGCTCTTTTCCCCTTATTGTGATCAGATCAGGCGCCCCAGGTCCAGCCCCCACAAGGAACACCCTGCCTTTCGTTTCCCCGGATCTCATATCTCCAATCCCCTCCTGAGCCTATGAACGATTGATTCTAGTTTGTCCTCTATCTCTTCGAATCCAAGGACCTCATCCAGTCTGACGCACTTTCGCCCGTCGGGTGAGAGGGCCGCCGCCAACATTCTGATGGCGACGCTAGTGGAAATGGCCAAGATACCTATGGGGACGGAACATCCACCCCCCAGAAGCCGAAGGACCTTCCGCTCCAGGTCCACCTCCCTACTGGTCGGGGGATGATCGACCGTTCTCACCATGCTCGCGATCGGGTCACCATTCCTGCAGACAGCGGCAATGGCCCCCTGTCCCGGGGCTGGAACGAATATCTGTGGATCGAGAAGGCGATATTCTTCCTCCAGGTTCAGCCTCAGGAGGCCGGCTCTTGCAAGGACTATTGCGTCATATTTGCCTTCCTTCATCTTCCTTATCCGGGTGGGAACGTTTCCCCTGATGTCCACCATCTCCAGGTCGGATCTGCGATTGAGAAGCATCGCCGCTCTTCGAACTGACGAGGTACCCACCCTTGCACCGGGAGGCAGATCGTCCAAGGCGATGTTCGGGAGGATGACATCCTCCACGGGCCCTCTGGGAAGCACCGCACATATACCAGTTCCATCTGTGGAATCAACTGGCATGTCCTTCAGGCTGTTCACCACTACGTCCACATTCCCCTCAAGGAGCTGCTGCTCGAGCTCCTTCACGAAGGCTCCATAGCCCCCAAGCGAGCCAAGTGGACGGTCAGTGACCTTGTCACCTGTGGTCTTCACGATCCTCACCTCCACCTCCTCGTCTGGAAAATGTCCTTTGAACCGTTCGACGAAGAGTTCTGTCTGGGCAAGAGCCAGCCTGCTTCCCCTAGTGCCAATTATCATAATGCGTCCTCAAGTGCCTCGCCATAGGCCTCCACCGTGAGATCGATCTCAGCGTCGGTGTGAGCCGTGGAGATAAAGTTGGTCTCGAACTGCGAAGGCGGCAGATAGATCCCTCTGTTCATTAGACCGAGAAACAGTTCCCTGAAGGCCGAGGTGTCGCAGGACCTCGCTCCCGCGTAGTTCTTGACCTCCCCATCAGTGAGGAACAGCTGGAACATCGAGCCGACGCCCTGGGCTCGGAAGGGCAGTCCCATCTCTTCGATGACTTTCATGAGACCGTACCGCATCTGCTCCCCCTTGCGCTCCAGTTCTTCATAACCAAGGGTGCGCATCTTCTTGATGGTGGCGATACCGGCGGTCAGGCTCATGGGATTCCCGCTGAATGTCCCGGCTTGATAGACCTTGCCCGTGGGGGAAACCATCGACATGATCTCTTCCGAGCCGCCGAAAATGCCTATCGGAAGGCCGCCTCCCACCACCTTGCCCAGGATGGTCATGTCAGCCCTCACTCCGAATCGCTGCTGAGCCCCTCCAAGGGCCAATCTGAAACCGGTGATCACCTCATCCAGAATGAGGAGGATGTCGTTTTCCGTGGTCGCTTCCCTGAGACCTTGTAAGTAACCTTCCTCCGGCGGTATCGGTCCGGCATTGCCGATCACTGGCTCGATGATGATGGCGGCCACTTCACCCTTATTCTCCATGATTGCAGTTCTGACCGCTTCGAGGTCATTGAACGGGACCAGCAGGGTGTTGCTGGTGACCTCTTCGGGAACTCCCAGAGAGTCCGGGGAACTGTGTGTAGTTGCTCCGGATCCCGCCTTCACCAGTACCGAGTCGTGGGCACCGTGGAACGCGCCCTCGATCTTGATGAACTTCTTCCTTCCGGTGAAGCCCCTAGCCACCCGGATAGCGTGCATGGTTGCCTCAGTTCCAGTGTTCACGATGCGGAGCATCTCCACCGAAGGGAACGCACCCCTGATAAGTTCGGCCATCTCTATCTCCAGGGCGATGGGGGCGCCGTAGAGCATGCCCCTCGGTGCCTGTTCCCTGACCGCATTAACCACGTCAGGGTCAGCGTGACCCAATATGAGTGGTCCAAACCCCATGCAGTAATCGATATACTCGTTTCCGTCCACGTCCCATACCTTGGCCCCTGATCCCTTGGCTATGTACGAGGGATACGGCTTGAAGGCCCTTACCGGGCTTGAAACTCCCCCTGGCATGAGGATCTTTGCCCTATCGTATAGCTCCTTCGATCTTTTCCTCTCCTTCATGTCAATCCCTAAGTCTCTCCGCCACATCCTTGGCGAAGTATGTGAGGATTATGTCCGCACCAGCCCTCTTGATGGAGGTCAAGGTCTCCATCATTACCCTATCACGGTCCATCCATCCATTCTGGGAGGCGGCCATAATCATGGAGTATTCCCCGCTCACATTGTAGGCCGCAACCGGAAGATTGAACATCTGCTTGATGTCCCTGATCACATCCAGATAGGCCAGGGCGGGCTTCACCATGACGATATCAGCACCTTCCGCAATGTCCATCTCCACCTCGCGTATCGCCTCCCTTGCGTTCGCGGGATCCATCTGATGGGAGCGGCGATCGCCGAACTGGGGAGTGGATTCAGCGGCATCCCTGAAGGGTCCGTAGTAGGCGGATGCGTACTTTGCTGAGTAGGACATGAGGGGTATGTTGTCGAAGCCCTCGCGGTCAAGCGCCTGGCGAATTGCCGTTATCATGCCGTCCATCATTCCAGATGGGGCTATCATGTCCGCCCCCGCCTCCACTTGACTGAGAGCGGCCCGGGCGTACAGCTTCAATGTCTCATCGTTCAGTATCTCCCCACCCCTTACCATGCCGCAGTGGCCGTGTGAGGTGTACTCGCAAAGGCAGAGGTCCGCAATCACCAGGATATCGCTCTCGGCCTTGATGCGTCTGATCGCTCCCTGGATCACCCCGTCCTTGGTCCAAGCGCCGCTTCCCACATCGTCCTTTTTTCCGGGTATGCCGAACAGCATTATCGCCGGAATGCCAAGGTCCTCAGCTTCCTTGGCCTGATCCCCAGCCTGGTCCACAGGGTAAGAGAATATGCCAGGCATGGAGAGGATCTCCTTCGGCTGGTCGATGGTCTCGTTGAAGAACATTGGGTACACCAGATCATTGACCGAAAGACGGGTCTCCCTGACCATGTCCCTAATCCTCGGGTTCATTCTCAATCTTCGCAATCTGACATCAGGAAACATTGTCCTCCTCCTTTATCTTGAATAGGAATCTTGCCAGCTCCATCATCTCTTCCCGCTCTTCACGTGAGGCTGATTTCAGGCTTTCTGTGGGATCGGCCAAGAATCGCTTGGTTAGCGAGGAGGCAAATTCATCCAGTATCTTCTGGTGGTCGCAATTCCCGTTTATTCGGTTCAGCGCCCGCCTAACCTCACGTTCCTTGATGTTATTGTATTTAAGATGAAGGGCCGATATCAGCTCTGAAGCACGCATCTCATCCAGTCTCTTTTCCAGGTACCCCAGTTCCTGGGTCACGATGAGCTCAGCTTTCTGGATCTCGAGGTTGCGACGGATCATGTTCTCCTTGGCCACGCCCCTTAAGCCATCGATATCATGGAGCCGCACGCCATCCAGCGAGCCGACCTCCGGGTCCACATTCCGTGGAAATGATATGTCGATGATCAATAGTTCCGTTCCACTCACTCGCCTGGAGAGTGCCTGCTCCACCCTTTCCCGGTCCAGGAGCATGTGGGGCGAGGAGGTCGCGACCAGCAGTATATCCATGCCTGGGAGGAAGTCGAATAGCCCATTGAATCTAATTGCCCTGCCTCCCAGATGGAATGCCAGCTCCACCGCCCGTTCATAGGTTCGGTTGGACACGAAGATCGCGTTTGGTCCTTTGCCGATGAGATGCCTGGCAATTAACGTGGCCGTCTCACCTGCCCCCACCACCAGGATGTTCCTTCCTTGCAGGGTGCCGAGTATGCTCTCGGCAAGCTCAACCGCTGCCGAGCCGACCGAGACCGTGCCCTTGTTGAGCAGAGTCTCGGCTCTCACCTTCTTGCCCACGGATATGGCCTTTCTGAATACCTGGGAAAGGACGGGCCCGCAGTATCCAAGTTCCTCCGCAGTCTCAAATGATGTCTTCACTTGAGCTTGGATCTGGTCCTCCCCAACAATGAGGGATTCCAGACCAGAGGCCACCCTTAGTAGATGAATTATGGAGTTCCTCCGGGCATGGAACTGGACCAGATTGGAGAGATTGTCAAAGGGGATGTACCTGCTTATCAGGCGCTCCATCCCTTCCCTTGTGGCAGTCCGATCCGCTGTCACCGCGTACATCTCCACCCGATTGCAGGTTCGAAGGACAACACACTCGCTGATGGCCTCCACCTGGCTCAGCTCGTGAAGAAGGGTCTCTGTCCCGACCTGGCCGATGAGCTCGAGGCAGGACATGTCAGCGGATTTGTGGGTGATGTGAGCGCTGACTATCATTCATCCTCTCTCCTTGCAACTTCCCTCGCCCTGTCAATCGCTCTCTCGTAAGATGCATCAAGCAGTTTCCATGTCTCCTCATCATCAAGGACCGAGTGCAGGAGCCTTTCCCTCTCGCCTTGATCGCTGACTGTCGATCTCAGCTCGCTCCTGAGTTCCTGCAGGAGCTGGCCCATGAGTCCAATCTCGTCGTTCAGCTCCCTCTCCAACCTTTCCCTCAGGAAACTTGAAAGGGCGGGACTACTCCCCAGGGTCGAAATGGCCACCAGGTAGGTTCCCTTGTTCACCACCGAGGGTATCAGGAAGTTGCCCGCCCCATGGGCTTGGTTGAACAACTTGCCCTTCTCCTGGGCCATATCGCAGATCATTTGGTTCAGAGCTTCATCGTCGGTAGCGGCGATCACGATGTCGCTCCTATCTACCAGTTCAACAACGTGGTCCATGGCCTCCCCCTCGATCCTGCTTACTCTCAGGGAATCGAAACCCGGGTGGAATTCCCTTGACACCACTATGACATCAGCCTCATCCTCGAAGTACTTCGCCTTTCGAAGACCTACATCTCCTCCGCCGAAGACCACCACTCGCTTTTCCAGCAGATCGAGTACCAGGGGAAGCATCTAGACACCGATCACTCTACCTTCTTCAATCGAGTATTGGGCGGGAACATTGAAATCTTTTTTCGCCGGAGGCTTTCATCCTTGCACCTTCAATTCATTATGCTCATATTGCTCTAGTCAGACAATCTTCTGCATCAGACGGCGAATGGCCATTTTGGCTGCTCAATGAGTTGAACGATCTTCACCCGAATTACGAAGGTATTCGCAGTAAAGGTAATGTGCCACCCCCTCATTTACTAGGAGGCGAGGAATTTGAAGATCCTTATAATCGATATGACACATGGTGGCGACCTGCTCGCCCTGGAATATGCAGAACGCGAGAACGATGTCACATGCGTGGATTGCTATGGAACCTCCAGCGAGGAGAAGAGAGTCCTTCTCGAGGAGAAAGGCATTCGCTGCATGACCACCGCTCCCGATGAGGACTTCGATCTGCTCGTATCTCCCATCCACTGTCCAGATTCGTTCCTATCGAACACCAGGTATGAGAGCAGAAAGACCTTTCATGAGGCGGTGGGTGAGTTGGTGGTGTTCAGAGGAATGATCTTTGAGGTGACCGGTGCAAGGGGCAAGACGACGACCTGCCACATCCTCTCGTTCATTCTCAATCGCTTCGGAAGGACGATCGCACAACTGAGCAGCCGAGGCATCCACTTCTACGATGAGGGAATAGAGACCATAGAGGAATGGGTGAGCATCGCACCTCCATCAATCCTCAAGGTCTCGAGGCTGGAGCTGCCATATGATCATTGGGTACTGGAGGTCTCGCTTGGAGGAACTGGCCTGGCAGATGTGGGGATCATAACCACCCTGGGCGAGAACTACCCCATCGCTGCAGGCAGTCGCACGGCCTTCGACGGGAAGAAACAGATGATGAACCTGGTGAAGAAGGTGGCGGTGATCCCAGAAGAGGAGCGAGAACTATGGACTCCCCAGATCCCTCCGGGGATATGGGTGTCCACCTTTGGAGAGGGTGGAAACGTCAACGGTGTCCTGGACGGGCCGCTTGAGCTGGGCAGCGATGTTGAGGTCAGGTTCAAATGCCTCCCTTTAGGAGAATTCTCGACCACACTCAAGGGCAACTTCCTGGTTCCGATATATCTGAGACCAATGGCGGCCGCCCTGGCTGGACTAAAATCCTGCGGAATCCCGATGCCACAGCTCTGCGAGGCACTGAAGGACTTCCCTGGTGTACCTGGAAGGGGCGAGGTCTACAAGGAAGGCGAGACATGGATCATCAAGGATCACAACCCCGGCGTCTCGGGTCACTCCATCGAGTTTGAGATCTCCATACTGGAGAAATTCTATGGTGTGGATGACGTGGGCCTGGTCATCGAACCGACTGCCAAAAGAGTGCGGGAGAGGCTCGATCTCAAGGAGATGGATCTCATATTCGATGTCCACGACTCGATCAAGGGGGCGTACCTCCTGAACCCAGAGGGTAAGGAGAAGGAAGTGAAGAACTTCACCTCCATCCAGGATATAGGAGAAGTGATGGATAGGCATCCGATCATCCTCTGGTGCACCAAAGGAGGATTCATCTAGCAATGAGCTCTTTGATTCAGGAGTCGGTACGACCTACATTGGCTTTCTCAGCACGACCTGGTAGAGCCTTTTGGGGAGAGGACCTTCGGTGAACTCATCGATGCTCACGATATCGTATCCCTTGGCCAGCCTCCTGACCTTTTCCTCGGAGAAATAGTGGACCACGAACCCGTTCATCTCCCACATGTCCTCCCCCATATGAGTTCCATGGCGGAAATGAGGATCATCTATGTTCCTTACAGAGTAAATGTTAAATCCTCCCGGCCTCAGGACACGGAGCACCTCAGAAAATATCGCGGCCAACTCCTCCTCGCTGAGCTGCATGGTGAAGAACATGTGCGAGAAACAGGCGTCAATTGAATTATCTGGAAAAGGAATGCCCTCCCTCAGATCATGCTCCTTGATCTCGAGCAGGCCCTCAACCCCCAATACACGGGCGTTGTCCTTGAGCTGGTTCAGACATGTTCGGGAATAGTCCAGGGCGATGACTTTCATCCCCTCCTGCAGGAAAAGCACTGTATCCCTTCCTTGCCCGCATCCCAACTCGAGAACTTCTTTGGCTCCCTTCTCCATCAGGACCTTCAGGGCGCCAAGGCCTATGTGGCTTGGCTCGGTCCCGAACCTTTCAGGGAAATCACGGTAGATCGATTCCCAGTGCTCCCTTTGGTTATTCGTCACCGCTTCGATAATCGGAATGCTCCCTTACAAACCTTCGTATCTTTTTTTATTATGAACCTTCCATATTCTTGATGGGAGAGAGATGGACAAACCCATGGGAAAACTCAGCTTCAAGATGATGGCAGCCATGCTCCGATTGTTCAAGAGAGGGCCGTTCATGAGACAGCGCCTGGAATTCGCCGGGATACGGGAAGGGCATGTGGTCCTGGATTTCGGTTCAGGTCCGGGGTACTTCGCCGCTCTCGCTGCTGAGATTGTGGGCCCCCATGGCAAGGTGTACGCTGCGGATATCCAGCCCCTGGTCACATATTACATTGAGAGACTCAAGGAGAATAGATGCCTTGAAAATCTGGAAGCAATTGTGACCGACTGCGATACATCCCTTCCCGACGAAAGCGTGGACGTTGTCCTGCTGTTCGACATCATCCACATGCTGGAGGACCCTTACAGGATAATTAGCGAAATGAGAAGGGTTCTTAAAAACGACGGTACCCTCTGCATGGACGTGTATCACATGGACGAGGGGCGAGCGATCAGGATCATCGAGAGCGTGGGCTTCAGCAAGGATGGGCAACTGGAGAACACCATCAACTTTGTGAAGAATATCGAATAAAAGGAAGAAAGGGGAAGGGGTTTCTCGTTCTACCACTTGCTCTTGCCCTTGCCGGTTTTCTTTGGAGGCCACTGTGGCTGCTTTGGTTGCTGTTCTCCACCGCCTCCCCTGAGGAAGAAGTACAGGAAGGCAAGGATGGCGACCACTACCACGATTATCACGATGTAGATCCAGAGGTCTATATCGCCTGTGACATCTCCGATAGAGGTCGATGTTGACGCAACTTGGCCCTCGCCCATGCTGTTGATCGCCTGAACCTGGTAGTAGTACACATTCCCGCTCTCCACGGATGTGTCATTGTACTGCAGAACATTTCCAATGGTCGTGAGAAGTACAATCGAGTCGGGTGAGGTGCCTCTAGAGATCTTGTAGTTGGTCACTGGAGACCCGCCATCGCTTGCCGGAGGCTCCCAGTGGAGTGTGATCGTGCTTCCTCCAGGGGTAGCGCTGAGATTCAGCGGAGCGGAGGGTGGTGTCGGCTGCACCGGTGAGAAGGGAGTGGCGGTTACAAGGTTCGACCTCTCGCCCTCACCCTCGGCGTTGACAGCACTGACGCTGTAGTAGTAGGTCTGTCCATTGACGAGGTCGGCGGTATCGTTGTAGGAGGTCACCACTTCCAGCTCAGCTTCCAAGCTGAGGGAGAGTGGACCAGTTCCCCTGTAGACATAGTAGTGGGTAATAGCCGAAGCTCCGGAATTGAAAGGTGGATCCCAGTCAAGCTGTACCCATAGCCCGCTCGATGTCGCTTCCAGGTTCTGAGGTGCCGATGGTACCACGCCTTCGGCATTGGGTATGGCGAACACTATCTCGGTGGCCACGCCCTCACCATAACTGTTGACCGCGCTGACCTTGTAGTAGTAAGGATGGTCGTTTCCAAGATTGGTATCGTTGAAGAAGAGATCAGTGGTCTCGTTCAGATATTCCAGAGTTTTGTATGATGTCCCCCTGTATATGATATAATGGTTGACTGGCGTAAAACCATGATTAGAGGGTTGGTTCCACTCGAGTAGAACGAAACGATCGCCTGCCGTGGCGTTGAGATCCTGCGGGGCGGTAGGTAGTTCGTTCTGGGAATGCGCATACTTCAGATCCTTGTCAAATGAATCATAGTAGCTGATGTGGAAATTGTCATCCTCATCTCCTGTGACGGAGGTGAATTGTCCTACGTTGCCCTCATCTATTGTGCTCGCAGACCAAGTCACACCTGATTTGGCAAAATAGACCAGGTTGCCCAGATCGGATTCGAAGCAGCTGATGTGAGGAGCACCCATAGAATCGAGTACCAGTGATGAGTACTTGCCAATGTCTCCCTTGTCCTCCAGGGTGGATGTTGCCCAAACCCCGCCCGGATTAGTGGCATACTTCAGGGCGGTGTTGGTTGCGTCGTAATAGCTGATGTGAAGGGTCTCACTTGGTCCAATGTCGATCGAGGTCCACAGTCCAACGTTACCCACACTATCAAGAGGAGACACACTCCAGGTTGGAAGGGCGTTCGTGGCGTACTTCAGATTGCCATTGGAGACATCGTAGTAGCTGATATGCGCCTTGTCACTTAGATCCATGATAATTGCGGAGTATTGACCCACATTACCATCTGCATCAACAGCTGTTTTGTTCCATGCTCCGCCCTGATTGGTCACATACTTCAGGTTGCCGTTGTTCGCATCGTAATAGCTGATATGCACCTTATCTGAAGAATCCAGGGTGATCGATGAATACTGACCCACGTTAGGATTATTATCGATCACGGAGGTGCTCCATATGCCGCCAGAGTTCGTGGCATATTTCAGGTGACCATTGGTCGCATCGTAATAGCTAATGTGAGCGCTTCCATTGGAGTCCACAGCAATTGAGGAATACTGACCGACATTCCCCACATTGTCGCCCACTTGGATTACCCAGGCTCCTTCTGAGGTAAAGGCATACATCAGACGCCCCATCGTTGCGTCGTAGTAGCTGATATGAACGTTACCTTCAGCGTCGACTGCTATGGATGAGAACTGACCCACATCATTCTCGCTGTCGATGGACATGGTGATCCAGTTGTCACCTGTCGCGGACACGCTTATCGTGGCGATGGAGAGAAACATCATCGCAGCCATCGATATCGCAAGGAATGAAATGACGGCCCGTCTCCGATCCTCCCTGGGTTTCGGACATCCATGGATTGATTCCGTATCTCTCCTAGGTCTCATTTCACCACTCATCCCAGATAGTTACATTATGCGGGGAAAATCAATATCGATTCCTTAACGAAATCCCCATATCCATCTGAAGGCTGGAACTTACTGTTATAAGTCTGCCACCAGATGAGGCTGCATCCCATATATTTCTGGATTTCCCCCTGACAAAAATGGGGATTGCCGGTACTCGCTATAAAACTATTGTTTCCAGTCCAGTGGGTTGTGATGCTTGAACTTCTGGAAGCTTGTCAATGATAGGTATGATATAGTGTCTTTTCTTACCTGTTCGTGAGATCAGGAACGAGGATGGACAATGCGATACTGCAATAACTGCGGCCATGAGAACATGGACGATGCTCAGTACTGCAATAACTGCGGAAGATCATTGAAACCAGATGCATATCAGCAGAAGGAAAAAGGCGATTTCGAGCGCAGGATCGATGACTTCGCTCAAGAGATGGGAGCCCTGGGCAAGAGGGTAGAGAAGGAATTCAACAGCAGGGGGGGTGACTTCGAATCCTGGTCCGACAGCACACTGGGAATCCTGGGCCCCCTCATATGGAGCCTGATAGGTCTTGCCTTTCTTGTCCTCATCATCGGAGTCATGTCGCTGATCGGAAATAGCGTCCAGACATTCCATGATATTGCGGACTTCCTTCTTGCCAACATCTGGCTCATCTTCGCCCTTGGGTTACTGTTCTCATACTCCAACTTCTTCTCGAGAAGATACAAGGAAAAATTCAGATGGGTGCAGCCCATATTCACGGCACTTGGAATCGTCTTCGGGTTGTGGATCGCGTCCGAGATAATGTTCATTCTGGCTACGAACTTCAATATCGAATTCCTGGAGACCATATCGTCCATAATGTCCACCTATCTAGGCGTCATATTCATCGTGATTCTTGCGATCGGGTACGTGGTATTTCTAATAAGCCTGATGTCGTCAACTGGAGCATCCATGGAAGCTCGGTCCAGTTACAATCAACCTCAGAGGAGTTATGATTTCACCTCTCAGGGAGAATACAAGCGTCTCTACCGCTCGGGCAGGAACCGGGTTCTGGGCGGGGTATGCGGCGGCATGGGAGAGTATGCCAACCTGGATCCCAACATAATCAGGATCATATGGATCATCCTGCTGGTGGTGTCTCTTGGCATAGCGATCCTAGGCTACTTCATCTGCTGGATAATCATTCCAAGGAACCCCTACGATACCTGGCAGTGAACTACCAGTGCTCATGAAAAGGAAATCATGAATTATCATGAGAGTCCTTTGCTCTCCGAGGAGAATGCATGGACAGTGGTAGATCCAGAACACTGGTCGAGAGACAGAGGACAGATGGAATTATTCTGAAATCCTTCATTATGGTCTTCGTCCTATTACTCATTGTTTTCATCGGATTCAATATTTCGAGCGGAGACTTGACCGAAGTCCCCGCAAGCGTGATGATCGCGCTGATACCGGCGTTCTTCATCACGGGCCTGATCTCGATCGCCCTGCAACGCCGCATCGTCAAGATACCGGTGAGGAAGATCCTGGTTTGGTTCATCCTGGCATCTCTGCTATTAGGAGTTTCTATCGCCCTCGTGTTATACACTCTTGACCTAACTAGTAATGTTGAGCTGACATTCGGAGCTGAAAATGAAGTGAAGAGCCTGTTGCTGATAGGAGTGTTCTTGATCTCCTTCGTGATAGCCATCATCGTGGAGCTGTTCCTCTTTGTCCTGGGGTTCGGAGCCATCGGTGTGGTGATCGCCCTGGAGAGGAGATACTCTCCCAAGATACTCGTGAGATTGGCGAACCTCAGCGATAATGAGAAGAAAGGTCTCTTCGACAGGATCATCGCCTGGATCTTCAACATCCCGCCGTACCTTGACTCCTCCACATTAAGGGTGAGCAACAGGAGGAGAGAGGGATTTCCATGGAAGAGCTTCTGGAAGGCGACGGTATGGGAATTGCTGTTCGCGGCGCTGGTGGCACTCTACATAAGCCTGAATCCATTCCTTCTCTCGGGGGTGAGGATCGAAAGTCTGTTCTCTACGCTCACCTCCATCTCGTACCTGCTTCCCCTGATTATCCTGCCCTGGTTCATCTATGCGGCGATAGACGCCAGGATAACCGGGGTCACAAGGGATTTCAGGCTCTACGACGGCATCAAGTCAAAGGTATTCCAGACACTAGGTCTTGTGGGAACGCTAATCGTCTTTGTGCGCTTCGCCCTGGAGAGGAACAGCGGGATGACCATCCTTGTCCTTTTCATGGGCTTCATCGTGATCTTCCTGATCGTCGCTACACTCTTCAACTTCATCTACTTCAACAGCTTCGAGGAGGAGCTGGGGGCGGATGTGTGCGAGACCTTCGAGAGCATGAGGCCCGCAAGGGAGCTGGAAGATGGATGAGGTGACGATCAGACCTTTCGGGGAAGAGGACTTCATAAGGGTATCGGAGATTTTGGCCCAGTCGTTCCAGGACAAGTTCGGCAGACTCTCCCGTGTGGAACCAGAGAGGATGTCTTCTCTTCTCAAAGAATCAGGCATACTCCATGATCTCCCCTTTCCAGGGTACTTCGTGGCCGAACTTCATAAGAGGGTTATCGGGGTCATCATGCTCAAGTGGCTCGGACAGAGGAGACCTCCTCAAGCGAAGTGTCCCAAGAAGAGGACGAAGTGGATGGAGAGGCACAGGCTCAGGTTCGGGCTCTTCCTCTTGGGTCGCCGGGCTGAGGAGGGAGCTTGCTACATCCAGTACCTCGCAGTCGCTCCTGAAGCGAGGAGGTCTGGGGCGGGGACTGCCCTTCTGAGCGAGGCTAGAGTATTCGCTTCCTCGCGTCGCTTTGATACCATGATGCTCTATGTGGCAAGCATCAACAGGAGAGCCGTGAGCCTTTACACGAAAATGGGGTTCCGAAGGACCAGAATAATTGAGAGTGGAATCACCCATCGTTTTTTCGGTATTCGAGAATGGTGGCTCTTAGAGCTCGAGCTTCTTCCTCCAGGGATGCAAAGCCCAGAAGATAAATAAATACGATGATTTTAATATTAAATTTGAATTATCAGCTCTGATACTCAAAGCCTATCGTTATATAGCAAATGATATCGGTGGGGATACGGCTATCAAACGCGATTTCAATGAGGGGAGTGATGGGATGACTGCAGATATCAGTCAACTGGAAGGCGACCACGGGGATGAGATTCTCATGGAAGACATGATTATCAGGCCTGTCGGAATCCCGATCAAGGAGGTGCGGGTGATGGCAAGGCTTGAGGAGATCTAGAAGAACGGTGTACGGAGAGGACAATCAGGACTTCTCCACCTCCACCCTTTCCATAGCAGAATCATTTGTTTGAGCTTTTTCTCAACATGTAGCCAGCTGCACCTGCAGCGCATGCTCCGGCCTGAGCCATGCATGAGGCGATGTCCTTGGGAGACTCCGAGGAACCGGCTATGAAAACACCATCCACCTGTTCGTCATCAGGAAGCCCGTCCCCCCTGATCCCTACTTTCAGCATTGAGATGAGCTCTCGAGAATCAAGGGTCTGCTCCAAGCCAACCTGGAGCACGACTAGATCGGCATCAATCTCGTAGAGCTCCTTGATAAGCGTATTCTCCCCACAGACCACGAGCCTCTCGGCCCTCGGCCTCTTGGTTACCATCGACGGCTGGCCTCTGATGAACTTCACTCCTGCCTTACGGGCTTGGCGATAGGCATCCTCCCAGCCCTTGCCGTGGGTCCTGATGTCGATATACAGAATGCTGATATCCATTTCTGGATCCATGTCCTTCAGTATCAGGGCGTTCTTGATGGCCCCCATGCAGCACACAGCGCTGCAGTATGGGAGCCCTCTTCTCTCGACTCTAGAGCCCACGCACTGAATGAAAACCAGCTTCTTTACGGGAGCGCCTCCCGATCCCTTGATTCCCCTCTCGCTTGAGCGAAGAAGGGCCTCGAACTCAAGGGATGTCATGACCTCCGGATATCGCCCATATCCGAATTCGGGAATGATGGTGGGATCCATGGGTCTGAGGCCAGTAGCGAGTATTATGCAGCCTGCTTCAAGCTCGATGTCCGGACCTCCCTCAACCGAGAGGCTTGCCCTGAACAGCCCATCATGCTCCTCCAAGGACCTCACCTCGGAGCTCAGGTGGACTTTGATGGTTTCGCTTTTCTCTATCTCAGATATCATTGGTCCGATGATATCGGAAGCAAGCCGCATGGAGGGAAATACCCTATTCACTTGGCCAAGAAGCCCGCCGAGGCTCCGATCCCTCTCGATCAGGTGGGCCCTGATCCCCAGGGAGGCAAGATCGAGCGAGGTTCTCATACCGGTCACACCTCCACCTATGACCAGCACCTGGTTCTCCGTGCCCGTGCTCATTCGCACTCGTATCGGGTTAGCGATATTATAAGCTTATACAGCAGGCCACCTGGAGCCAGCGCGAATCTCTTGATTCGAAGGCGTTGACAACTTAATTATACCAAAATCGCATGTTGAGGCTAGAGCGAGTGGATAGCATGCTGGAGATAAAGGACCTTACAGTAGAGGTCGCTGGAAAGACCGTTCTCCGAGATGTCAACCTGAACGTGATGTCTGGATACACCGCCGTCCTTTTCGGCCCTAACGGTTCCGGCAAATCGACCCTTCTAGCATCGATCATGGGATTCTCAGACTACAATATCACCAAAGGGAAGATCGTGTTCAAAGGGCAGGACATAACCCACATGCCCCTTCATGAGAGGGCGAGACTGGGCATCGGGATGATGATGCAGCGCCCCCCAAACATAGTGGGGGTGCAGCTGGGGCGGCTCGTGGACGCCACGGGCAGGGGCAAGGTCAATTCCGAAGAGCTGGCAGAACCGTTGGACATGGTCCGCTTCCTGGAGCGCGACGTGAATGTTGGATTCTCCGGAGGAGAGTTGAAAAGATCCGAATTGCTCCAGCTCAAAGCCCAGGATCCCTGCCTTCTGCTGCTCGACGAGCCAGAATCCGGAGTGGATCTAGAGAGCATAAAGCGGGTCGGCCAGACTGTTCGGGATATACTCGACAGGGACAGCTGCCCAGTCGAGAAGGGCAATGGCAAATCGGCCCTAGTCATCACACATACGGGTGAGATATTGAACTACCTTGACGCGGACCGGGCCTTCGTCATGTGCAACGGGACCATCGTTTGCTCAGGAAGCCCGAGGGAACTTCTGAGCGAGATCTCCAGAAGGGGCTACGAGGAGTGTATCAAATGCAGGCGTCGGAGAAGTTGAGGAAGAAGGCCGAGGCGGCCCTCGGTAAGCGGGCCTTATTCGGCGAGGATATCGACCTGGACGAGTACGAGGACGCCCCTAGGGACCGCGCTCCAGCCGATAGCCTTGAAGAGCTGGAGGAGGATATCCAGGAGACCATGCTCAACGCTGGCGTCATCCCTTCGGCAAAGGGCAGGTCTGGCAGCTTCCTCATGATGGACAACAGCATGGTGCACACCTCCATGATCGGACCTGGTGTCGAGCTGATGTCCCTATCCGCCGCGATGGAGAAGTATCCCTGGGTCAATGAATACGCTTGGAACCTGGTCCCTGTTGACGCGGACAAGTACACCGCCAAATCGTTTCTCGAGCAGGCGGACGGCTACTTCATCAGGGCGCTGGCCGGGCAGAGCGTGAAGTTGCCCGTACAGACATGCCTGATGATGAACAAGCACAACGTTTCCCAGTACGTCCACAACATTATCATCGTGGAGGAGGGCGCCTCGCTCGAGGTCGTCACGGGCTGCACCACCGCGAGGGGGATAGAGAAGGCGATACATCTTGGCATATCGGAGATATACATCAAGGAAGGTGGTTCGCTCTCATTCAGCATGATCCATAACTGGGCGGAGCAGGTTGGGGTGCGTCCAAGAACTGTCATATCAGTGGGAAAGAACGCCACCTTCGTGAATAACTACGTGGTCCTGAGACCGGTCAGGAGCGTGCAGTCGTTTCCGACGGCGCGTCTGGAGGGAGAGGGGGCGGTGGCAAAGTTCAACTCGATAGCGATCGCCCATCCCGGCTCAACGCTCGACCTGGGATCCAGAGCGATACTGTCAGCTCCGAGGACGGGAGCGGAGATCATCTCCCGGGCGATAACTACCGGTGGAACCGTCTACGCCAGGGGTCACCTGGTGGGCGAAGCGCCCCAGATCAAGGCCCATCTGGAGTGCAAGGGCCTCATTCTGAAGGAAGAGGGCGTGCAGATCGCCATCCCCGAACTGGAGGCGCGCGTCCCTGATGTGGAGATGACCCACGAGGCAGCGGTGGGCAAGATAGCCAAGGACCAGGTAGAGTATCTGATGGCCAGAGGTCTGGACGAGGAGCAGGCGGTGGGGATGATCGTCCGCGGTTTCCTCGAGGGAGGCATCAAGGGTCTGCCCCAGAACCTTAAGGACGAGATAGACAAGGCGGTCTCCCAGACCGATATTGGCGGGATGTGAGCCTTTCAATCATTCTCGGGATGAGATTGGATAGTTGGAAATAGGGTAGATGCAAATTCCATCCCATGGAAGGGGATGATCACCCTCACTTCGAGCCTCACGAGACCCTGGATCTCCCCAGGCAGGTCATCCGAGTGCACGATTTCTACGACGGCGACGGGTGGATCCTGGACATCGGTGGTGGCGGGGAGGGCATCATCGGCCTGATAATGGGGAGGCAGGTGGTCTCCATAGACCTGATCAGAAGGGAACTGGCGGAGACCTCCAACGATTCCTTGAAGGTCGTCATGGACGCCACGGTCCTGGGCTTCCCGGATTCGACCTTCGATGCCGTAACGGCCTTCTTCTCCCTCATGTACATGATGGATGATACCTTGGAGGCGGCCTTGAAGGAGGCATCGAGGGTACTGAAGCCAGGGGGTGAGTTCTTAATTTGGGAACCCATCGTTCGCCCACCAGGCTCGTCAGAGAAAAAGGTATTCATCTCATGGCTGGATGTCGAGCTTCCCGATGGCAGTCTGGTGGAGACGGGGTACGGCCACTATCTCCGTCGACTGGAGCCAGATAGGATCATCCCTCAGGCCGAGAGATCGGGGTTGAGGCTGATTGATAGCAGGATCGAGGGCTCTACCTTCTTCCTACGAATGACGAAGACCTGAGCTGTGGACGGTCACCCGAATATTTGTATGCCAGCGAGGGTGAGCCCCATCATTATCGTTCCAGATATCAGTACCCCAGCAACCACGGCCAGCCATCCCTTCTTGAAGTCCAGGTCGAACAGCCAGACGAGGAGGGTCCCGGTCCACGCGCCGGTGATGGGGAGCGGTATCGCAACGAAGACCACAACTCCAAACAGTCCGTACTTCTCGATCACCCCCCGCCGTTTCTCCCTGATGCCCTCGATGAATCTCCTTAGCCAGTCCCAACGGGTGGAGAAGAATGCATATGTGTACCTCAGACCGAAGGTGACGGGCAGGTAGACCAGGGCGTTGAAGGTGACGGCCACGATGAAAACAGCCAGAGGATCGAGTCCCATTGCCACACCCACGGGTATTGCCCCCCTAAGTTCGCTGATGGGGGACATGGAGAGTATGATGACTGTGAGCCACTCCACCCAGTTCGATATCATCTTCACTTCCACCTGCGCCGGGCCTTCCAAGGGCGAACCACATGCTCATACTAATCGTTTTATATCCGATTTCCAGGCCTGACTCTGCTGAGGAAAATCATATAATGGGCGACTTCCAATTTTACTATCAAGGGGAGGAAGCTGACAATGTGTGCGAGAGCGTACGCTGGCTCCAGGATGCTCAGCGTGTGGTCAGGCTTGACCGCACCATCCAAGGAGCGGACGCTGGAGCTCCTGGAGCACCTCGAATGGGAGGAGCTCCAACTTCGTCTTCCTAGAGACTGGAACGATGCGCTTGAAGCTCTCAGAGAGGGTTTCGACCTGGATTCCGTGGTGGATGAGATGAGTGATCTTGGGGTGGTGAGGCTTCCCGAGGACGCCCAGGTGGTAAGAAGCTGGAGGCCGTTCCTGGAGGGGATCTGGGATGTGCTTGGCGAGAGGGAGGTCCACTGTTTCCGGGACCCGCTGTCATTCTCCCATCAGCGGCAGATAGCCATGGATCTCGCGTCCGAATCGATAAAGGCGAGGCTTGGTCATCTGAACATCGTGGCGTGGAAGGAACTGCTCAGGGAGGACATTCACCTCTCGATATCCGATTCTGTTCAAGAGGCTAGGGTTATCGCCAAGAGTGCTGGTGATGAGATGGCCTGCGTCGACATCAGCGCGGAGACCGAGCAGATCCTTGAAAGGGAAGGGTTTGAGGTCCGCCGTGTGATCATCGAGGGGGATGAGCTGCCTCTTTCCAAGCTCAAGCGCGAGATGCTCTCCCTGGAGTCCAGGGGGGAAGAGGTTCCCGACTCGCTGGTCGAGGAGGGGGTGAGGGATCATCTTGACTTCTTGAATGTGCTCCTCTCGGCAAGAACATTCGACGAGGCTTGCCTGATTTGGTGCTCCGATGGTCATCGGGAAAAGAAAGGTTCATGAAATAGGCCAGGTCCAGACTTTTTTAAGACAATTTGATATAGAAGAACTAGCATACACATTCTGCATTCTCATTGGATGAAGATCAAAATTTGGAGGGTAATCACTTGGGTGGTACACCGATAATTATACTGAGAGAGGGCACCGAGAGAACAAAGGGAAAGGGTGCTCAGGAAGGGAATATCAACGCTGCTATGCAGATCGCGAACATGGTCAAGAGTTCATTGGGTCCACGCGGAATGGACAAGATGCTCGTGGACTCGGTGGGTGACGTGGTGATCACCAACGATGGGGTCACCATACTGAAGAAGATGGATGTGAATCACCCAGCGGCCAAGATGCTGATCGAGGTTGCCAAGGTCCAGGACGAGGAGTGCGGCGACGGGACCACCACCTCAGTTGTACTGGCTGGCGAGCTGCTCAAGAGATCATTGGACATGGTCGAGGCAAATGTCCATCCCACTATCATCACTTCGGGATACAGGATGGCCGCCCAGCATGCTCTTAAGAAGCTCGAGAAGCTGGGAATAGATATCACCCCCGATGACGAGGAGATGCTCAAGGAGATAGCGCACACATCCATGATCAGCAAGATCGTCTCCTCATCGAGGACGCATCTCGCCGATCTGGGCGTAAAGGCGGTAAAGGCGGTCGCGGAGGAGTCGAACGGCGGTTACAAGATCGACCTCGACAACGTACAGGTGATCAAGAAGTCCGGAGCCTCAATGGAAGAATCCGAGCTTATTACGGGTGTGATCATCGATCGTGGGCCGGTCCATCCCTCCATGCCCAAGAAGTTGGAGAAGGCCAAGATAGCGCTCATCTCCTGCGCTCTGGAGATCAAGAAGACCGAGGTCGATGCCAAGATCACCATCCGGGATCCGAGCCAGCTTTCTGCGTTCATGATGGAAGAGGAACGCATGCTGCGGGAGATGGTCGAGAAGGTCAAGAAATCCGGAGCGAACGCTGTCATATGCCAGAAGGGAATCGATGAGCTTGCCCAGCATTTCCTGACAAAGGCTGGCATTTACGCCATCCGAAGGATCAAGAAGTCCGACATGAAGAAGCTGGCCAAGGCAACGGGAGCCCAGATAGTCAACTCTCTTGACGAGCTTGGTAAGTCGGATCTCGGGTACGCTGGCCTCGTAGAGGTAAGGAAGATAGCGGACGACGAGATGACATTCATAACCGACTGCAAGAACCCCTTGGCCGTATCCATTCTGCTCAGGGGCGGAACGAGCCACGTTCTCGACGAGGTAGAGCGCTCCCTCGAGGACGCGTTGAACGTCATATCAGTCGCTGTAGAGGATGGCAAGATGGTCTCCGGCGGAGGATCGACTTTCATGGAGTTGTCCATGGACCTTCGTCCCTACGCCTCTTCCGTGGGCGGAAGGGAGCAGATCGCCATCGACGCCTTCGCCTCCGCACTGGAAATCATACCCACCGTTCTCGCCCAGAACGCCGGTCTGGATCCCATTGACATCCTTATCGATATGCGCAAGGCACACAAGGACGGGAAGAAGTATTACGGCGTGAACGTGTTCAAGGGCGGGGTCGTTGACATGCTCAAGGACAAGGTCGTGGAGCCTCTGAGGGTGCCGAAACAGGCCATCAACTCTGCTACTGAAGCGGCTGTGATGATCCTGAGGATCGACGATGTCATCGCTTCCAGAGGTGCACCACCATCTATGGGACCTGCGCCGGGCAAGTACGACATCAAGGGAGAGGGGTCGGAGTTCGACAAGGAGTGGGCTTGAACCGACACTAAACACCTTACCCTCAATTTTCTATTTTAATCAGTTCGTATAAGCGAAAGCGATATGTATCCTAGAATCACCATTGATATGTGATAACATGGGTACATACATAGTGCTTTCCAGGTTAACCGACGAGGGCAGGAAGACTCTCAAGCATAAGCCTGAGAGGTTGAAAGAGGTCAATGAGGAGATCGCTGGCATGGGAGCCAAAGTAGTAGAGCAGTACGCCCTTCTGGGGGAGTACGATTTCCTTAACATATTGGAGGCTCCCGACTCAAAGGTGATCGCCAAGATAATGGTGGAGCTGGGTTCGAGAGGCACCTTGGAAACCTCAACCTACACCGCCATGCCCATCGACGAGTTCCTGGCGACATTGAGGAAGTAATTCAATCGATTTAGAACGATTGGAGATAATGGGAGAGTGATAACTCTACACTTTATTTGAGACGAGTCGCTTAAAAAGGTCTTCCATTTTCAACGCGTTTTCATTCCAATCCTCTTTCTCGCCCACAATACTAATATTCTGATTATTGAATCGTTCCCTCATATCCTGATTTGAAATGCTCAAGAGGATTGCATCTGATATCTCCTCTGGTTTCTCGGGAGTTACAAAAATGGCATTCCTACCATCCTCGAGATACTGAGAGTAAAAAGGAAGAGGGCTTACTATTGGTACTGAACCACAAGCCATGCCCTCGAGAATGGTGAGACCGAATTGATCCGATTGAGGTATCGATATGAAGGCATCAGCTGCATTGTTGAGAACCGCCATTTCATGCGGGCTTACTTCTCTACGTATCAATCTAACATTATCTTGGACTTCATTTTCTCGGATCAATGATTCGATCTGCTGCATATACTCGGGTTCACCCGAACCCTTCAGTAATATGAAAACAACGTCATCCCGGGATTTCAAGACTAGAGGGATGGCCTCAACGATGTTTTCAATATTGTATAAGGGATGGGCACTCCTACTACTGAGAATGATATGTGAATCGGGATCAATATCAAGCTCTGAAAAGAGTCTCTTTACCTCACTCTCGTAACCCTTGTGGAAGATCGAAAGGTCAACCCCCCAAGGAACTATTTCGATTTTCTCCTTTTGAACCATGAGGTTTTGGATTAGATGTTTCTGGAGATCATGGGTAGCTATTGTGATCCTATCGGCATTGGATAATGCCCTTCTCACTGATAATCGAATAAGATATGAACGATTGATGTCTTGAAGGACATCACTTCCCCACACTGTTGCGACATATGGATGAAATCCGACGGCTGAGGCGAGGACGCCATAAATAGATACGTAATGGGCGTTGACTATATCTGGGTCAATTTCTCCTATGATTTTTCTTACCTGAGAAGATAAATGCCTATAGTTCAGAAACTCAGAAATGATCCCGGGTCGCTCTGTGAATTTCTTAATGACATGAAGCTCAACCCCTTCAATAGAATCTCCATTGAACCCCCCCTTGGATACGATATGAACTTCGTGCCCCCTTTTCTGGAAGAATATCGCCCATCTTTTTGTATGAATGCTCCAGGCGTTGGAAAGTAAACAGATCCTCAAACATGATCACCTACGGGTTCTTTGATTGTTAAGGCGTTTCAACCTATTTGATTATCGGACACCATGCCGGGTCTTTCAGCTGAGTGGTAGATTCCCGCTCCAAATTACAGAAGCTCATGATATATGCTTAACCCTCGCCTACCTCAGTCGGGACTTTGAGAATGACTCTTGTATGCTACACCTTATTTAATTTCAATGGAAGCGCAGGATGGGATTCCATTTCAATCAGATACCTAGTATCCATAGAAACTCGCTCTGACTATTGGCACGAAGGTAACCAGAGACCTGCAGCCAATGAGAGAATTTTGAATTTCATATAAAACCATTCTCAGTTGGAACCGCATCCGTCGACCTAGGGGGGTTTTTTCATCTCGAAATTCGGGAATCGTCTACCTCAAGGTTATTCATGTAATAAGGTAACTGGAGGCCGGACATTTGCATACCGGATTTTCATTCCCTTGGATAGGACCTCAACAACTGGCATCATAATAGGCCATGGGATGCCAAGAAAACGATTGTGACCATGTGTAAGTGGAACCTTGAAGAGATAATCCAAGACGGGACAAATAGCTATCTTTCTGATGATGAAGATGAAATGCACAGATCCATCGTCTCGATGGATATTAACAGGCTGAGAGAATGGGCGAAGCTAGCAATAAGATCGCTAATAGGCTTGATTGAAAAGGCATGCTGAAAGGACAGAGAAGCTCCACTCGGATGTTCAAAAAGCAAAGTATAAACTGGATTATGAATCTCCTATGAAGGGGGAAGATCCAAATCGGATCCGAAGCAGGGTGATGGAGACGAATAGCAATTCAGAGGCCATGGATGTGATCATTCCCACCTGGAATTCCAGTGACATCCTGGATATGGTACTAGAGGGAGTACGGGAGCATATCCATCCAAATAGAATAATTCTCGTGGATAGAAATTCCACTGATAAGACTCTTGATATCGCAAAGGAGTTTGATTGCGATGTATTGACCGATACCGTGTCGCTTGGATCGGCCAGGATGCTGGGCATTTCCTCGAGCAGTGCAGAATTTGTAGCTTTCATAGACGATGACATCGTCATTCACGAGGATTTCAGGGAGAAGCTGATGGAATTCATGGACAACGAAACCGGGGCCGTTCAGGGAACTGCCCTTTCAACCGAACCAAGGCTGAGGAGAAGGATGAAAGATCGGTGGGAAAAGCTGACCAAAGAAAAAGGCTTCTTCCTGTTGAAACCTGGACAGAGGGGCTATACTAACTGCACTATATTGAGAAGGAGATTATTGTCTGGTCTGCAAATTGAAGATCTCAATTCCTTTGAAGACTGGGTCATAGCCAATCATATATTAGAGGAGGGGTATTCCTGGAAAATCACTCCGGTCTATGTCGACCATCACCATGTTGTCAAATCAGTGGTATCTAAATACGGTTGGAATGGGGCAGGAATATGGAATCTGGCCAAGACCGGTAGGCTCTCAATATCGAAAACACTACGTTATTTTACGAGATACGCTGCCACCCATCCCTTGGATATGGTGGTCGATCTTCGACTAGATGATCGAGAGAATTTCATCTATCATTTTAAAGCATTGGTCGGTGTCATGCTATCCCCTCTATACACAGTCAAAAAGTTCTTGAGGGATTGAATTAGCTATTATCATGACTGGATATTGCTTTTTGATATTGACAGCATGACCCTCGTCCAAAGTCTATTAATGGCCTCACCAAGAGAATGTACAGCATAGAGATTGGCGATGGTCACGTGAAGGGTAACTATGATGTCAACATCTCCATCAACGCCTTTCTAGGATAGAGTCCTACGAAGCATTTTCACAGTGACATTCAGAAATGAATTGGCATCTCTGGATACACAATGAATTTCGCAGCTCCATAATCTCTCTCGAGGTTTTCCAAATCATCATTTGAGATAATCTCAATGACACATACTACTTGAGTTAATCCTTTTTACAGGAACGACCTGATGATCATGAATCTCATTTTTTCCCCTCCAGTTCAATTTGGGTTCGTATAGCTAAGAATCAATGTTTTGATCAGTATTGAGTCGTTCAATCGGCACAAGGTTTCTTAATATTTTCATAATTCATTCATTATAAATCTATGAAGTGAGATAATCATGAGAATGGTCTTTTGTGACACAACCATTTTCTTCAATATGATTGAATTCGAGATTTCAATTCAATTGTATCTACTACGAATTCTCCAGGGGTAAATAGGGAAATAATTCTTTCAACCACCAATTTATTAACATTGTAATATTCTTACATTTTTTGAAATAGTTGAGTTTCGCTGATAGGACATGTTAGAAGTAACCAGCGGTGATGATTGATGACCTCGACAGTAAAGATCAACATGAACGTCTGCAGCCAGTTCACAGTAGTGAAGGCTACCCAGAAGGATGACGGCACCTTCGACATCGAAGTGACCTCGGACTGCCCCAATGTCAGGGAGTTCGCAGAGACGCTGGAGAACCTTGACCTAACCGATCTAACGGACAAGGCCAACAGCAGGTTATTCGACCGAATGAGGGTGACAGCCATGAGCGCCAATTGCCTGGTTCCGGCGGGAATTCTCCACGCCGCTTGGATAGAGGCTGGATTGATCTCAAAGAACCTCGCCAAGAGCGTCGGTAACAACAATGTGGAGTTCGTTGACTAGTCAGAGAATAAAGAATTACTCACCAACCATACAAGGGAAGAGTGAGATATGAAGTATAGAGGGGCCTATCCTGAGGGCTCTTCGTATAATTGATAAGATGAAGCGGGTAAGTATAGAATCTTGAGAACGGGCGGATTAAACTCTCCAGCTGCTCGTTGGTTATTTCTCGAGAGCGGTTGAATGCCTTCATGAACCTGGGGGAGTTGAAACCAGATTTTACCCACCACTTCTGATACGCGCTCAGATTTCCTTGAATAATAGATTTGGCAGCCTGTTTACCAGCTTCCATCGCTACCCTTATTCCCCCCATTGTCAGCGGGTTGGCCTGTCCAGCTGCATCCCCCACCAATAATGCCTTTCCGTTGACGATGCTGCTCAAGCCCCCGAAGCATATACGCCGCCCGTGCTTCTCTAGTATCTCTTCCTCGACGACATCAGTCCCCATAGGGAACCCTATCTTGCACCTGTTGCCAAACGGGAATTCCCATCTGTACCCACCGTTATACATGCTGTCAGCGACGAAGGTCATCACATTGGGCCTCGCTGGTCTATCGATGACGAACTGCTGAAGGACCACGCTCTCGGGTGGATCCTCACCGAATAATGACTTTCTGACAAGTGAGCTCGCGCCATCGGCCCCAACGAGGTATTCACATCCTAATCGCTGGCCTGAGAAAAGACAAAGGGTAAAACCATCTTTGGAACGCTCAACGCTCTTCACAGAATCGTGCACGATCTCTCCACCTGAACGCTTGTATTGATCCAACACTCCCTTTAGAAATGCTGATCGATCGATGATGTAACCCTTGTCCTTATATCTGGAGACAACTCCACCTGGCCATCTCATCTCTATCGTATCTATGGTATTGAGCACAGCGCCCACGGCAAGGGGCTTCAAACGCTCGAATGCCCTCTTGCTTATTCCCTCCCCGCACATGCAGTGATACCTCTTGTATCTTGAATTCTCCAGTCTTTCGATCAAGATGACCTTGAGGTCATTCCTGTCAATGTGCTTCAGGAAGAATCCTGTGGAAGCTCCCCCTGGCCCCCCTCCTATTATCGCAATATCGGCATCGGACAACTCACTTCACTCAATAGGATGAATTTCACTATTCTAGATAATATCACCGAAGATCGTTTCCCAATCCTGCAAGATTCTTGGGTTTTCGGTGACCAAAGTTATTATGCACCTGCTAAGGATAATAACTTACACGAAGGAAAGAAGAAATAAGAGTTGTAATCTTCATTTGAGTAGTCAATATAGTTCAGAAAGAGGCATCTGGGGGGATGGCAATCAAGGGAAGCTGGTATCCGATCATTGTTCTAGCATCTCTAGTCCTGGTTTCCACCATGGGAACCGCGATCCCCTCTGACCACGATCTCGCATCAGTCTCCTTCTCTCAGCCTCAGATGGATCTGAGCGAGGAGACTCTATTGGCTGGAGATGGAGAATCCGGATGGGGGATATCTTTCGACCAGATCGAAATGGGCACCAATGACCCATCTACAATTGACACAGATAATTACACCCTTATTCTCAATGACGCTAATAGTTATGAGGAGTCGGTCGTACTGGAAGGTGAGCTTCTCCTTTTCTCCGATGGAGACAGCAATGCAAGGGTTGTCACAATTCAACCCAAACGTTTCAGTGAAGGAAACTGGAATTTCAGCGTGGAAGCCTACCTCAACCGGGATAATTCCACACTTACCGACTACTCCAATGTCACGCCCTCGAAATTTGGCTTGACCATCAATGTTGTCTGGGATCTGATGACTTACTCCGCCGTCAACCTTCTGGCGGGAAATCCCTCCAACGGTCAGGAGAAGGTCCTAGTGTTCAACTCATCATCTGGAAGCTGGATCCAGGTCGCAACCGACATCGTTCCCACGACCTCGAGGAGGTTCGACACAGCCTGTGACGATTTCAATTGTACGGCATCGACAGAGAGCGCCTACGGATACAGGCCGAACCACTACATCGTATCGTTCTCGTATTCCGGGGGCACATGGATCAATATCACCATCTTCCACACGGAGGTGGGTTTGGTTCATCACTCTCGCTATCAGATGTCCTCCTCGATAGGCGAGGTGAAGTACGATATACATAGCGACATTGACCTCGTCTCAGGAGGATCGTATAACGCCCAGAACGCCTGGATGATACCGAACATGATCATGAGGAACAACTCTATCAGATACCCCATCATCAATCCCGATTTCGAATTCGTGAGAAAGGATTCCAGCGCTTGGATAGAATTAATGGAACCCGATGGATCCACGATAGAGGATGGTGCGGTGTACCTCGACTTCGGGAATGGTTGGGAACCATCATCCTACAACTCCGTTTCTGGAAGGTACGAATGCCCTCTGCCCTCCGACTCCAAGGCGAACTGGAGCATCCCTGTGAATGTGAGAGCGGTTGTCGACTCCGTCGAGGTCATTAGGGAGGTTTCAGTCACCGTTCTGAACCAGAACAGGAGTGAGATATTCCTGCCCCTATGGTGGAACGGCTGGGATTGGGTGACCACCCTGCACAAGGACGATTCGAACAATGCCGGAAGTGCTGAGTTGGTTTATGCACCCTACGATCACCCCACGGTCTCCGGCATCTACGTCGATAATCCAGGTGGAGTGTCCTCCGACATCTTGGACACACAGTCCGAGATAGCCATTCACTATCCACACGACTACATGTACTGGATGGTGAAGGACTGGGATCAGGCCGCCTACTCGTCTCAGCAGGGACATTTTATCCTAGACAGGAACTTCACCTTCGCGTCCAGATGGGATGACCCCTCTTATGTGGGCCTGGGAGACACATACATCACCACATTGTGTCCAGGCAATTCCGCGTCACTGCAGCAGTATTACCAGCAATATCTACACGGAACAAAGATCATGGGCAGATCCGTTCAAGCGTGGATATCCTCTGGCAGTTCGCATTTGAAAGGCTCGTTTTACTACGACCTAGATGGCCTTGAGGCCAAGGACTATTGGCCTGGTGCATGGTACCCATATCTCCCCTATGACGCGATGGACCATGACAGGATCTGCATCGATGGCGAGATCCCCGAGGACGCCTGGGAGAAGTTGCTTTGGACCGCTGAGCACAAGGGCGTCTGGACGGGTTACTGCCACGATACGTACGACAGCAGCTGGACCTCTTTCTTAAGATGGATCGATGAGGATAAGCTGAACTGCACCCGGGAGAACTGGAAGGCCACCGATGGCGAGCTGATCTCTTATATCAACGGTAGATTGACAACCGATATCGAATACGATCTCTCAGCCTCGAACAATTACCTGAAGCAGTATGATATCTCACGGGTCGATCCCTATCAAGTGGGATACTGGAACGTCCCGGTAACCATCGCCGTGGACCTTTCAGAGTTCTCACAGGAACTTCTGGACATCGCGATCGTAGAAGGAAACAAGGTCTTGCAGAAGGGAGATGGTTCGCTCAAATTCCTGAACGGAGCCAGGATCATGGAGACGGGGTATGACATAAGGAACAACATCCTCTACGTTTCCCATTTCTGGAACTCGTCCTCCACCTTGAAACTGGTCTTTGAATCACCGTTCTGGGGACCAGATTTCGAAAACTATTCCAATGATCCGGCATTTTGCAGGATAGGTGATCTTTACAGCTTCAATGCCACCGTCAATGAGTCATGCACTTGGTCGGTAAGCACCGACGCTATGTTCCTTTACCAGGTGAACGGCAGTACCTGGTGCAACGTATCGGGCACACCTGACATATCGGACATCGGCGTGTATCAAGTCAACTTCTCTGCAACTAGTGACTTGGGAACCCTGACCAGCTATCAGAATTACACCTTGATTGTGTGCAGTATCTGGCCCCCATATTTCATCACCTCTCCCCCCACATCAGCAAAGGTGGGGGGCAACTACTACTACAGGGCCGAGTGCAACGAGTCGGTCACATGGGACATGGGTACTAACGCGACATGGATAACGATCGACTCGCTCAACGGCGTGGTCAGTGGCACCCCGCTGAACGCAAGCTGGTACTGGGTCAACCTCACCGCAACATCGGTGAACGGAACCCAAACATCCTTCCAGAACTTCACGATCGATGTGTCGGAAGAGGCGCTATGGGCACCGGACTTCCTTTCGAGCCCGCAAGATCCGTGTTACGGTTTTGAGGGTCAGGTCCACTATTACAACGCCACCGTCAACGAGAGCTCGACCTGGGCCCTCTATACCGATGCAGCTTTCCTCAGTACTGAAAGCGGGTCGACGTGGTGCAACGTATCAGGTACTCCAGATTCGTCCCAGTCTGGTACCTACTATGTGAACATCACCGCACTCTCCGATGAAGGAGTGCTCTCATCGTTCCAGAACTATACATTGATCGTGAACGATACCTGGGAACCTAGCTTCACCTCGACTCCGATCGAGAATGGGACGGTGGGTGAGCCATTCTCATACCAGGCCGAATGCAACGAGTCGGTCACCTGGTCGATGAACACGAACGCGTCATTTCTTTCCATATCCACATCGGGGCTGGTCTCAGGAACACCGGATGCAGCGGGCGTATTCGAGGTGAGCATCTCCGCCACCTCGGATGCGGGCATGCTGACGGCTTACCAGCTTTTCATGCTGACTATCGTCGAACCAGAACCGACTTCCTGGGCCCCGATCATTAGTACGACGCCGGTCACTAGCGTTCTGAACAACTCCGCCTACTCATACGATTGCGACACCAATGAAACAGCCAACTTCTCCCTTGCCACCAATGCCGGATTCCTGAGCATCTCGGCCACGGGCATGGTGAGTGGGACGGCCGATCTGGCTGGATCATACTGGGTGAACATCACGGCAACCAGCGTGGAGGGGGGGGAGTCCTCATACCAGAACTACACCCTTGTGGTCGTCAGCTGGAATCCAACATTCACCACCACACCCATCACTTACGGTGTGAACGGGACGGCCTACTCGCTCGAACGCGACTTTCCTTTCATTCGATGCGGACACTGGATTGGTATCCGGCACGCCCGTCTCCCCGGGGACACACTGGGTCAACATCACCGCACGGAACTCTGTTGGTGGGATGGCCTTCCAGAACTACTCCCTGACCATCAACGACACCTGGAAACCAACTCTGAACACTCCCGAAGAGAACCTGTTCTACTGTCTTGAGGGTGAGCTGTTCTACTACAACCTCACTGCCAACGAGACCTGCAGTTGGTCCCTTGATGCTTACCCATCTTTCCTCAACTTCACCCATGGTGATGATTGGATTAACGTATCTGGGGTACCAAGCTCCACCGATGCCGGGGAGTACTTCGTCATCATATCCGCGAAGTCGGTGGCGGGAACCTTGATCGCATACGACGGTTTCAACCTGATAGTGAACGACACATGGTCCCCCTCATTCTTGACCGCTCCCGATAACCCGGAAATCGGGTTGGAGCAGGAGAATTACTACTACAACGCGACCGTTAACGAAACGGTAACCTGGTATTTCCAGACAGATGCGCCGTTCCTTTCCATCGTGTCAGGAGGGGACTGGGCAAATGTTTCTGGAACGCCCCTGTCGGGTGATTCCGGAACATACTACGTCAACCTCTCTGCCGAGAGCATTGCGGGAACCTTGAGGGGATTCCAGAACTATTCACTTGTTGTCGGTAACGCCTGGAAGCCCTCCTTCACCTCAACCCCAGATGACCCGGCTTACGGGATGGAGGGACAGATATACTGGTACAACTCAACGGTCAACGAGACGTGCACCTGGTCCGTCGATACCGACGCCACCTTCGTCTCCGTGATCTATAGTGATACCTGGTGCAACATATCAGGAACCCCTGGTTCATCCGAATCTGGGATATACTTTGCCATCATTACCGCGAGAAGCTCGCTGGGAACCCTATCAGCCTCCCAGGACTTCACGATCATCATCAATGACACCTGGGCGCCCTTCTTCCTCTCGTTCCCGAGCGACCCCCAACACCTTCGGGAGGAAATTTTCTATTCATTCAATGTCACTGTCAATGAGTCGGCCATCTGGACGCTTTCCACAGACGCTCCATTCCTTTCAATGGTCAATGGGGAGACATGGGCCAATGTTACCGGAACTCCCTCATCAGATGATAGCGGAATATACCTGGTCAACTTCACCGCCGTAAGCGTGAAGGGTACGCTACCGGCCTACCTGGAGTTCACCCTGATCGTGGGAGATGTGTGGGCTCCCATAATTGAAGTATACCCAGAGGACCCTGGGCTGGGACGCGAGGATCAACCATACTTCTGCTACATCGAGGCGAACGAAAGCTCTGTTTGGGGCCTGCAAACCAACGCACCCTTCCTGAGTATGGAGAACGGTGACGATTGGGGCAATATCTCCGGGATTCCTTCATTAACCGATGCTGGGACCTACTTCGTCAATGTCTCGGTGGAGTCGGTGGCCGGCACCCTGACCACATATTTGAACTACATCCTTGTGGTGGGGGATACATGGGCTCCTGCCTTCACCTCCACCCCAATCGCGTTCGCGACGGTTCAAATAGAGTATCTTTACGACGCAGAATGCAACGAATCAGTCTCTTTTATGATCATCACGAATGCCACCTGGCTCACCGCCAACAGTGCCCAAGGATCGGTGGGCGGGACACCCAACGCCCCGGGATGGTTCTGGGTCAACATTACCGCAACATCTGGATCAGGGACCCTTTCCTCATTCCAGAACTTCACCGTCATCGTCGAAGCCGTTCCCGTGTGGGGCCCCACCTTCATCACGGTGCCAGATGATCCGGAATATGGCAGGGAGAGCATCAGCTACCAACGGACTGTAGAGACAAACGAGAGTTGTACATGGTCCCTCATCACGGACGCGAGTTTCCTGTCCCACTCGAGCGGCCTTACCTCAATTACCGTATCTGGAACTCCGACAAACGATGACGCTGGAACATACTTCGTCAACATCTCTGCCACCTCTATCTCGGGAAAGCTCTCAATCCATCTGAACTACACGCTGATATTCAATGACACCTGGACTTCAACATTCGTCTCGATCCCAGCCCAAATGAGTGTCGTGGAAGGCTCTCAGATCTGGACCAATGTGACCACCAACGAATCGTGCTCGTGGTCAGTAAGCACCGACGCTGAATTCCTTTCAGTTTCCTGGGGTTCGAGCTGGTCCTCGATCGATGGTTTACTTCCAGGATACCGCAACATCACGCTCACTGTGAAGGACGCCCTGAAACCCTCACTGATCATCACATTTCCAACGGATGATCAGTGGACAAATGTCAATTCCCTGATGCTGACTTGGGAAGAGGAAGAGAACAGCTCAACGATCGAATCATTCGAGATAAGCATCGATGATGAGGAATGGATTGAGGTGGGTCTTGTTTACGAGTTTCTCCTATTATCCATGACGGAAGGAACTCATTCGATCGCCATCAGGGGAGTCGACGAGCTTGGCCAGATGGATCTCGAGGTCATATCTCTAAGCATCGATCTAACCAGTCCCAGCCTGGAGATCACCGCACCTTTGAACGGTGACGAGCTTTACTCCAGTTCAATCACCATTCAATGGTTGGGTGATGACTCTATATCCGGAATCCTGAAATTCGAGATAAGGATGGACGAAGGCTCGTGGATTGACCTGGGAGTGGTGTACAGCTACACCATAGACTCGTTGGATGACGGAGAGCACACCGTTGAGGTGAGGGCATATGACAATGTGGGTAACAACAGGACCGTGACCTTGAATTTCGAAGTGGACACCTCAAGTTCCTCTGCATTCACCACGAATTTGATGGGGGCTTTCATCATCCTTGCCGTGATAATCATGATACCCACAGTATACATGCTGACTATTAGGAGAAGACGACTGTGAATTCGCGTATTTTACTTGACATGAGAATCTAGTAGATCAGATCTTCAGAATCGCCTCCAACTCTTCCGCGGGAATCTGACTCTCGTCGCCGACCGCCACGATTCTGATCTCATCCGGACTGGAAGCTCCCAGGCCAAGGTCAACTGCCCTCCTGATCTGGTCCTGATCGAACACCTTCTTTGACTCTATCGGCCGGGTAGTGCCGTGCTTCTTGAGTGCGGCCACACCAACCGCGTCGATGGCGACCCTGTTCTTTGAGGCTAGCGTTATGTTCGCCTTCCACCTGGAACCCGTCATGGGCCCCCCGTCGTAGAAGGCCTCCACTCCGTCCATCAGGATGAGATCGGGCTTGTAGGCCGTATTCATCTCGGCGATCATCTCCCGCTGGTGCGGGGAGTGATGGAGCTCCCTCATGTTGTCCCGATGGACCATTCCGGTTGTGTTCTTGAGTGACATGGTGAAATGCCCACCGTACTGGTGGGTCTTGAGGCAGCATAGGGAGATGACCACATCGGCTTCCAGAATGGGCTTGGCAAAGAGGAAGCCGCTCTTCCAGTGAAATCTCGGATCTTTGATCAGCTGGTAGCGGGAGTGTTCCATTTCATCGAAGATCAGGCAATCGAATCCCATTTCTTCAGAAAGGTGGAAGATGCCTTTCTCTTCGAACACCCCCCGTGTATCTTCGGGACCGCTGCGATCACCGATAATGATCTTCTCAGGTTCTTCCTTAATGATTATCTCCAATACTGTTCGGAGGGTATCGTTGTGCGTGGAGCCAGGCGCCGGGTCAGATGTGTTGAAATTCGGCTTGATCAGGACATTCTTACCAATCATCTCGGGAAGCCCCACTTTCTGCAGGGCTTTTATGGCCCCTTCTGCCCGACTTGAATCGTGAACAATGACCACGTCTGAATCACGCATGTTCCTTCCTCCCTGATACTGACTTTTGAGTAAGGACTATTTTATTCTGGCCCCGAAATTCGTCAGAATAAAAACGTTTCGCGGTCACCATCATCCTATTATACTCTGCGTTCCAACTATATCTCAACGATTAAAGGGAGGTGAGAAAGTTGAAATTCTTGGCGTTTTGGAAACTTGGAAAGAATATTACTTCATCAAAGCTCGGGAAAGTCGCCGCTGAAATAATGAAAAAAGAAGCGTTCCCAACCAAAGGCGTTGAAGTGCATGAGTGGCTAGTGTGTCCCGGAGGTAAGGGCGTTATATTAATGGAAGCAAATAACGAAGCCGACATTTTCAGAGCTTATACCATATGGGCCGATGCTATACCCGGCTTCTTCGATGAATACGAAGTATTGCCAGCAGTTGAAGTAGCTGATGCCGTCTCGATCGCATTAGAGTAGTGTTTAAACCAATTTCTTTTCTTTTTCTCATATACCTTCGTCGAGATTCAATTTGATAGATCGAATTGATCAATTCTATCCCAACATTCATTGGGGAATGGATGCCATTCCAGAGATGCAAATCATTCTAGACATAGGGATAGAATGACCCGAATGCGAAGATTCTAATAGAGTGATATAAAGAGATTTTATCATCAATAAAAGGGAGGTGATAGGGTGCTCTTTGTGAACACATGGCAATTGAATAGGAACTTGAAACCGTCAGTTATTGGCAAGGTCGCTGCTGAACTCATAGAGAAAGAGAAACTGCCATCCAAGGGCTACGAAACACTGCAATGGCTGGTCTGTCCCGGCGGCTTCGGCGTTTCCATAATCGAGGCCGAGAGCGAGGCCATTGTTTTTGATGTCTATTCCGTCTGGGCAAACGCGATGCCGGGATTATTCGAAAGCTACAATGTTATGCCTGCGGTGGAAGCCTCAGAGGCCATTTCCATTGCAATGAAGGATTGAACTCGAGAATTCCTATATCATTTTTTACACTATTCTTTTTCTTTCTCTCTTATTCAGATAAAAAGAAAGATGAAGGGTTCGAGATCAGAATACCTGATCCCGAAACCCTTTGCATCAATAGCGTTTTCTCCTGAGCATAACGAATACCACGATCACGGCCAGGGCGGCAACAACCACTATCAGACCGATCCAGATCCAGATGTCATCGCCCCCATCTCCCGCGGTCGAAGTCTCGATGTGGATCTCTCCGTTGTCCTCGGCGATATGGATGTCGTACCCCTTTGAATCGCCCTGCTGTATCTGATCCTCCTCGACCAGCTCTGCGACGATATGACCGTCCTCAAGAACGATCACGTCAACGGTGTAGATCTCAGTGGCGTGCTCCGCGTCCCTGGCATCAACCTCGATCCTGTAATCCTCTATGTTGGCGGGGAGGATTACCATCTCAGTGAAGTGGGCGGTATCCAAGTCTCCTGAGTACCAGGCACCAGGCACCTGATTCTCTATCTCACCGGTGTCGTAGTTCCTCCCGATGTGCATGTCGTCAACGTACACATGGAGGTCAAGATCCCCGTTGGTGGTACCTCCCGGTTCCTCCACGGTGATCTGCGATCCGGAATTGTATACGTAGTCGGGAGTTCCCATGGTCCCCGAGTAGGTCATGGCATTGTAGTTGAACTCGTAGTTCAAGACCGGTTCCTGCTGCTCCCCGTGATAGACTATCTGGAGAGACCCTTCGTTCTCGATGAAAATGGGCTCAATGGTTGTCTCGTTGGTCTCCTTGTTCTGCAGCTCGACAAAGTGGAGCGTCCCCTGGGGTTCCCCGTCGACATAGTTCATCAGGGGCGCGGTGTTCACGCCGGTGACGTTCCAGTCCTCGAGATCTTGGTCGGGATACTTCTCCGTGAGCTCGGCAGAGAAATCGTCAATCCAAGCATCGGCTGTACCGTTCGAGCAGGAGCCAACCACCTCGCAGAAACCGGTGGACATCTGATAATCGGTAGGGTCCTGTTCCATGAACACAGATCTCTGGGTGCTTATGTAGGTGACACCTTCCTCGGGGGTGAACTCCCCATCGGCCTCCGCCTCTATGGCCTGCTTGACCAGCGGTATGATGAGCTTTGCGCTTCCGTAGGCAAGGGAGGCTGCCGAGGCTGCGGCCGCCACCGCGAGACCTCCGGTTACCCAGCCCGGGCTGGTGGCAAGGAGGGCCACGGCTGTTCCTCCTACTATCGCCGCTGACAGCGTCCAGGTTACGAACATGTCGAAGGCCTCCCAGTCGTCCTTCGGGCAACTGTCGCCAGATATCTGGCAGTTTATGGCCCTGTATGTCACGTAGGAAAGGTCCAGACCAGCGCTCACCACGCCGAGCTTGTCCATCATCGGTGACTCGTACTTCGCGGCCTTGGCCGCCACTCCCACGATGGTGTCGGCCGTTCCTTTCAGGTTCATGAGAGACTCAGAATCGATCCCTCCGACCACTGGGGCTGAGGAGAGATCAACTCCCAGAGGGCTGTGGTGCGCGGAGAAGTTCACGATCATCATGTGGACCTTTCCATCGGTGGATGACACCACGCTGTCCTGGAACTCGGGAGCTATGTTTTCCCAGTCGATGGCTAACGTGGAGTTGTAGTCATCCTCGTTGTCTATGATCATGAAGTAGCCCTCGCTGTCGTCGACCGTCTGGTCAAGGGTGGTGATCACGTAGTCGGTGTAGGTTGCGAAGTATGGAATCGCACTGACAATGTACCTGGCGGTCCATATCACCTGTATCGGCACTCCCTCCATGAAGCTCATAGGAATCTCCACGCTCACCTCCTGGCTTTGACCGGAGGAGAGGGTGATGTCCACATCCTCCCAATGAAGCCTAGTGCCTGTAGACACCTGGTAAACCGTGGCGTTGACCGTGATGTCCATGCTCTCCTCGAAGGTGTTGGTGACCTCGGCTGTCACGACAGGGCCAACTACATACACCAGCGGCGCGGTGGTGGACACTATGTTAACCGTTGGAATGGTCGGTACTCCCTCGCCGATGATGACCTCCAGACGCTCGATGTTGAAGTTGGGCAACAAAGCGCTGTTGGCCAGTTCGCTCGGCCAGCTTAGCGATTCACCGGAGGGATCGTCCAGGGAGTATACGTCCTCCACGGAGGTGTCATTGATGGTGATCCATCCTCCGATCCCGCTTCCGGTGCCGGTATTGTCCAGAGCGGAGGTCGTCCATGGGGATGCCATGGCTGAGACATCAAGCGTGGACGGGCTTCCGATCAGCCCAAGCGGGAATGTGATGGAGAACGAGTGTCCGTCGTTGATTATGCTCGCACTGATGCTGTTGGGCTCGCAGTACCACTCCGATCCCGGGGTGACCGCTGGGATGGGATAGTACACACTATCATCGGTATTCCCCCATATGCGGTCCTCCCCGAACCAACGTAGACCCAGCAGCCCCGTGTCCAGGTTCACCTGGGCAGAGAGCGGTCCTGCTCCGTTTGCATATCTACCGTCATCGGGATTGCCGTTGTCGTCGAACCAGATGTAGTACATGGGCTTGGCCCAGTCGTTGATGTTCGGCGAGCCAGTGGTCCATGGATCGTCGGTCTGTATCTCACCCTCCACCGTGAGTATCACAGTGATCGACAGATCGCTGCCATTTGCGCCTTCCAGTGTTGTGCTCAGGGGGATCATCGATAGCAGTAACGCCACCGTCACCAAGGAGGTGAGCGTCTTGCTCTTCATTCCTTTCCCCCATTCTTTTCAATTTGGTGCGCTAAAGATTAGCATATTGTATATTGATTGCATGATATATAATGGCAATTCGATCTCAGGCCGCACAAATGGCATTGATATTCACTGCAGATCGTGGATTCTTCCGGCTAGAGATCGAACGCGAACATCTCGTTCTTGTAGGGATAGAGGACCTTGATCCTGCTGAGGTCCAGCCTCAGGAGGGTGTAGTCTGGATCATCGATCGACTTGAAGATCATGTTGAAGAAGGGCATCTGTCCCGCCAGCTCCGACTTGACGGCCTCATCATCGATCACCTCTACTCTGCCGGTCGCCCTCACCGTCCCGAAATCCCTATCACTTCCGACACTGAGGTTCAGTTCCACCTTGTCGTTGGCCCGTATCTGTCCCATTTTATCGGCGGATGTCCTCGTGGAGATCCAGAATTGATCGTCGTATGCCACCAGGGTGACCGCCCTCACCCTCGGTTGGTCACCGTCGATCGTGGCCAAATTGACCAGCGACAGGTTGCTCAGTAATCCTAGCGCTTCATCCTTTTCCATTAGAATTGAATCAACATCAGACAATAATAAGTCTACATTAGTAGCATTCGCTTTCTAACGAATCAAGGAAGAATGTGCCGAGATATAGGAGATCGCCCTCAGACTCGTATTAGAAGAACTGGGCATTTGCATTCTTGATAGTGGATGATTATTTATATACACCCATGTGATACAAATATATCGTATAAACTGGGGATTGTTGCCACGGGTAATGATGCTCACCGAACCAATCGCAATCAAAGCTGCATCTAAAGGAACCCAGGGACAGTGATTTTTCATTTCCCTAGATATGCGTGGAGAGCATTTGATGGGGGGGAGGTGTCAACGTACTCAGGAATCCGACCGATCGCTGTCTTCGTCGTTCTATTGCTTGTTGCTACAGCCTTCGGTCCTGCCATTTCGAAAGGTCAAGGCCTTGAACCCGAGATCATCAACCCCAACGAACCGATCACTGAGCTGAGCGTCCTGGTTCCGAAGCTGATGGAAGAGACCCCCTTGGACAAGAGGAACGATACGGACGGTGATGGCCTTTATGATTCGGTCGAATGGGTCATCGGAACAGATCCGAACAATAATGATACCGACTCCGACCTGCTTGACGATAGATTCGAGGCGATGAACGATCTCGACCCGCTCAAGGCCGACTCAAATGACGACGGGTACTCGGACTATTACGAAGTGACTGACGTCATCTCTCTAGATGCTGACGGCGATGGCCTCTTCAACGCCTGGGACCCCGATAACGACAATGATGGAGTGGGCGACAGGCTGGACGCTTCTCCTTTCTACAGGTCGATCGATACCGCAGAGTTCACCTTCGACATTCAAACTGAAGGAAATCCTCTTTTCATCGAATTCCAAATAAGGTCGAGTAATCCGGAACATCTGAAGCTGGTGAACCAGTACTGGGACTGGCAGTACGATGATGAGGGGATCATGAAGGATCTGGACAACTCCAAGAATGATGTCCAGGTGGTCCCCACTCTCGAGTGGAAGGTGGACTCCTATTTCAAGATCGTGAATAAAGAGAATGGCAAGTGTGTGGAAATCAACGAGACCAATCAGGTCGTTCAGGGAATATTCCAGGGAACTGATGAAGAGTTATGGAAGTTCTCGGACAGCGGGAGCGGATTCATCGAGATAGTGAACAAGGAGACTGGTAATTGTCTCGAGGTCAGCGGGAGCAGCAAGGCCGATAATGCGCTGGTGGTCCAGAATGATTTCGTGGGCAGCAACAACCAGCTCTGGGGTCTGACATACGATTCAGAGGGATTCGCTCAGCTGACTGTCAGGCATTCGGGAAAGAATCTCGAGATAGAGGATGATGGAGTAAGGATATGGCAGAATTCTCCATCAGAGACGAATGACCAGTTGTGGAGCATAGAATTAGTTGACGGGTTGCTGCCAGATCAGGAAGATGTGAGGGGATACGGCATAGTCAACACCATGAACGAGGCCTACGTTCCCCTTTACCCCGTCTACGACAAAGGGGAAGTGGTCGCCCTGAATGGAAGGATGATCTATCCATCCTCGAGTCCGACGGACCTCGAGGCGACGGCGAGTCTTGTGTGGAGGGCGACCGGTTACTCGGATTTTCCAGCGAAGGCTCTTAGGAATTTAACTAGCGTGTTCCTATCGGTGGAGGAGAATGGTCATGTGGCTATGACCGGAGAGAGCCAGGGAGACTCGGAGAGACTGGAATGGGTCGATCTGGGCAATAAAAGGATCGCGCTGAAGACGGATAACGGCATGTACATCAGGGTGGAGGAGGACGGGCATCTCAACGCCTCAGGAGTGGGCGTTGGGAAAAGGGAGACCTTCACCTGGAAAAGCGAGGGACCGAACAGGATATCCCTCATGGCTTTTGATGACACCTACGTGCGGATCGAGGGTCTCGGAGGAAAAAGGCTGATCACTTCATCCGTTTCCGCTACCCGAGAGATATTCGAGATGTTGGGTTACGCCGATTATATCAGGGAGCAGGCCTTCCTTGCCAGCTACAACGATCGGTTCAAGATGACAGGGATAAAGATCTACGAGGATCACGGCGCCGACGCCGGTGTCTTCCACGCCGATGACATGAGGCAATGGTTCGCCGGCAACTTCGAGCTTTCTTTCGATTTTCTGAGGAACTCCACCAATCATCTCTCGGATGCAGTGGGGATTCTCGGCGATCACGGGATAGACTTGGAATTCATCATCGATTCGTTTCCTAAC
>JAAEEP010000010.1 GCA_013415695.1 Methanomassiliicoccales archaeon
GAAGGCGAAATACCCCTTCCTGAAGAGCGGGGCGGCGGCGGAGGCTCGATGACCAAGGTCATCGCGGCCATTGTCGTCATTATTATTGTTGTGGCGGCGATAGCCGGAGCCCTGATTCTGATGGGAGGTGAGGCGGAGAACCAAAAACCCACTGCTGTGGCAACAGCAAGTGCGGTCTTGGCCATGCCTGGCGATACAATAACTTACGATGGAACGGAAAGTGAAGATCCAGATGGTGACATTGTTGAATTTTCCTGGAACTTCGGTGATGGTGTAACGACTTCTGGAAACATGAGCGTTGCGTCAATCGTCGAACACTCATACGATTATCCAGGGAAGTATATCATCATTCTGACCGTTACAGATGACAAGGACAAGTCAGATACAACCTGGAACTCACTCCTCTACGTTGAGATTCTGAACCCTGAGACAACCGGAGATGTCACCAATGATACAGTGCCATTCGCGATTGCGGCAGCTTCTGCCCAAGTAATTGAGAACAACACTGCTATCGACTTCGATGGAAATGCATCCAGGGCATACAGCGGAGATGATTTCTCTGTAGCCAACATTGAAGAGATGTTCTGGTCCTGGGGTAATGGTAACTCTTTCTCGGGTAACTATTCCGAGGCAGGTACTGCCTCTTACACTTACACCGGTGATGGGGTTGTCTACGCATCATACCTGAGGGTCACCAGCATTCACGATGCTGTCCAGAGGTACTATCACACCATCGTCATACTACCGGCCGATGTGACCGGTGGCGGCGCTGTCAAGAACCCTGACTTATTCGTAGAGGTTACTATCGGGGAAGCGAAGACTCTCGATCCTTCAGTTGCCTACGACACCGCTAGTGGTGAGATACTGGAGAACGTCTACGAGCACCTGGTCTATTACGACCGGGAGAGCACCATAAACCTTGTGCCTCAGCTGGCTACCGCTGTCCCAACAGTGGGCAACGGCATCTCTGAGGACGGTCTCAACTACACGTTCACCTTGAGGCAAGGTGTGAAGTTCCACTACACCAATGCAACTGGTGTAGCCTACACAATGGACGGCTATGACGTGGAGTACTCCATCGAGAGAGTCCTTACAATGAACGATCCCGAGGGTCCTGGGTGGATGCTCGCCCAGATCATGTACCCTGACTGGCCCGGTCCAAACAAAGTGCTTGACCCGAATCTCATAAATGCCTCAGTTGAAGTCAATGCCACTAATGCATTCGAAGTTACAATTCACCTGATCAGTCCATATCCCGGATTCCTGAAGGTTATGGCGTATACCGTCGGTTCCGTGGTTTGCACTGAGGCAGTTGAAGATCATGGTGGCGTTATTCCGATCACTCAGAACGAGTGGATGATCAGAAACGAGGCCGGTACTGGACCTTACATGCTCAAGACATGGGAGGCCAACCAATACATTCTGATGGAGAGGTTCAACGACTACTGGAGGGAGCCTGCTCCCGTTAAGTATGTCATCATAAAGAAGGTCCAGGACACTGGAACCAGGCTCATGATGCTGCTTGCCGGTGACGCGGACTTCGCCTACGTACCAAGGGTTCAAAGACCATCCGTGATCAATAACCCTGATCTCAGGATCGTCGAAGGGCTGCCAACATTCAACATGGACTTCCTCGGATTCAACTGGAATATGTCTATGGATCTGGATGTCGGAGATGTACCCGCGGACTTCTTTGCGGATATGAATATCCGTAACGCGTTCATACATTCATTCGACTTCGAGAGCTTCCTGGCAAACGTCTGGTTGGATACGGCTATACAGCCCAATGGTCCAATACCTCTGGGAATGTTCGGCTACGACTCGAGTATTCCCAACTACACCACGGACTTCTCATTGGCCGCTGAGTTCCTGAACAAGACTACCTATGGGGAAGATGGTTTCACTATCAGACTGTATTACAATGCAGGCAACGATGAGAGAGAAGCCGCATGCTTCCTGCTGAGGGATGGTCTTGATATTGTGTCGAATCTGATTGCCGGAGAGATCAACGTTGAAGTACAGGCACTTGACTGGCCTACATACCTCGACGCGCTCTATGGGTTTGCTCTTCCAGTGTTCTTCCTTGGATGGGGACCTGACTACGCGGATCCGGATGACTACGTCAATCCATTCCTGCACAGTAACGGTGCGTACCCATACTTCCTGAGCCTCAGCAATGCAACCCTCGATGCAATGATCGTGGAAGCTGCGATGGAGCTCAATGATACCCTCAGGGCCGAGATGTACTCTGAAATCTCTCAGGCGGTCTACGAGAACGCGTACTATGTCTGGACAGCTCAGCCAACGAACTTCCATGTCGAGCGTGCTTGGGTGGTTGGATACTACTTCAACCCAATGTTCTCTCAGTTTATCTTCTACGACATGAGCAAGTAGGTAAAACCCCTTTTTCTTTTTCCTTATTTTTTTATATTAAATAGATAATATGATATTTTTCCCACGACTGATTTCGTAGTAAAAAACTGGACGATTTGCAGATTATATGGCCATCATATTTATAGTACCAAAACGTGTATAAACAATTTGAAAAAAGCCTTTTATAGCATGATAGTGTTTTTCCGGTCTGGGAGTGACGGCTTGAAGATGCGGACATACATCATACGGAGGTTGTTACTACTCATCCCAGTTCTTCTGGGCGTCTCTATCCTCGTTTTCACTCTTACTCGTGTAACCGGTAATCCTGCCGCAGCATACATCACGGAAAAGATGAGCCCCGATGCGGTAGAGGCCATCAAAGAGAGTATGCATCTCAATGACCCTGTCTTCGTACAGTATTGGTATTGGCTCGTTAATATGGTCCAAGGGAATTGGGGGATTAGTAAAGTCAATGCAAATCAACCAGTTACTAAAAGTATAGCAGAATTCTTTCCTGCAACTTTCGAGCTAACAATGGTTAGTATGGTCATAGCTGTCATGGTGGGAATTAGTTTGGGCACGGTTTCTGCTGTTAGAAGAGACAAACCCATCGACCATGCGACCCGTATCATGGCGTTATCGGGGGTATCACTACCCGTTTTCGTTTTGGCAATCATTCTTCAATTCATATTCTACTTCCATCTGGGATGGTTTCCCTCAGGTGGACGAATCAGCAACCAATACATCTTAGAAGGATTCACCGAGTACACCAACTTCTATCTGATAGATAGCCTCCTAAACGGTAAATTGGATCTTTTCGCGGACGTGGCTTGGCATCTTGCCCTCCCTGCCATCACGCTTGCCTTCGGCACCATCGCAATAATCACCCGTATGATGAGATCTAGCATGCTAGAGGTGTTGGGACAGGACTATATTAAGACCGCGAGATCGAAAGGACTTCCTGATAAAACAGTCATCAAGAAACACGCAAGGAGGAACGCATTAATCCCGACGACCACTATAATCGGACTTGCATTTGGAGGCCTATTAGCAGGGGCTGTTCTCACCGAATCTATATTTTACTGGCCAGGACTTGGGAGATGGTCTGTCGATGCGCTCCTACAGAACGACTGGAATTCCATATTAGGATTCACCATACTGATAGCTATAGTCTATGTATTGGCGAATCTGATTGTCGATTTACTATATGCATACCTTGACCCGAGGGTAAGACTGGAGTGATATCGTTGAAGGATCAACACGACGAAGAGAGAACAGAGGCGGAGGCTCAATCCGATGATGTCACCAGGGGTTCGAGGGAGAAAGGTGTAATTTCGAAACAATGGGATCTGTTAAAGAAGAATATGGCTCCTCGATTTAGAGAGTGGAGATTCTCTTTATTCCTCATGAAAAAGAGCCCTCTGGCAATTGTCGGGCTTGTCATTGTCATCGCTTTCTTTGTCATTGCTATTTTGGCCCCAGTGCTTGCGCCCCCGTATCATGCCGATGACCCTACATACATTCCAAGGGATTGGCAAACCCCAAAACCACCCGGAGCCGAGACCGTCATAATGGTGGGAACCACGCCAACGAACTGGACTATGATCTTCGGGTCGGGAAAGCTTGGCATCGATATCTACTACGGCGTAATATGGGGCACTCAGACATCAATTTACATTTCGTTATTGGTTGTAACCATAGCAGCCATCATTGGCATAGTTTTGGGAGCGATAGCCGGCTATTTCGGTGGGGTAGTCGACGAACTACTTATGAGGGTCACGGATGTGTTCCTTTCCATCCCTGGCTTGATCTTGGCCATGGCAGTTGCGGCCGTTCTAAGTAGATCATTGGAGAACATCATGCTCGCCTTGATCGTGGTGTGGTGGCCACCGTATGCAAGATTGGTCAGAGGTCAGGTCCTTTCGATCAGGGAAAACACATATGTGGAAGCAGCTAAGGCAGTCGGATCTAAAAGGAGCAGGATTCTCTTTAACCATATAGTACCCAATTCACTCGCCCCAATGCTGGTGGCGGCTACCATGGATTTGGGTGTCGTGGTGCTTGTAGCCGCAGGACTCAGTTTCATCGGATTCGGCGTACCAGCAGGAACGGCCGAATGGGGAAAGCTCATATCTGACGGTCAGCAGTATTTCCTGACCACCCATTACTATCAGGGGGTGGCGTATAATCCATGGTGGATGTGGGTCTTCCCAGGAATATTCATATTCTTATTCGTAATGGGATTCAATCTGTTTGGTGACGGTCTAAGGGATATACTCGATCCCAGGCTGAGGAGGTGAGATGACGGTGGATGAAGATGTCTTGATTGAAATCAGGGACCTTTACACCAATTTCTACACCTACCAAGGCGTGGTAAAGGCGCTGGATGGCATTAATCTACAGATCAGGAAAGGAGAGACATTCGGCCTTGTTGGTGAGACTGGATGCGGGAAAAGTGTAACGGCCAACTGTATCCTTAGACTAATTCCTTCACCGCCTGGCAAGATAGAGAAGGGGTCCATATATTTCGCCATGCCTAATGAAAAGCGCATGGAGATGCTCTCGCTCGAAAGTAGGCTGTCCGAGATAAGAAAAGGGCTCTCTGAAGCGGATGTCGGAACGATCCAGAACTACTTCTACGGTAACGGAAAGAAGATTTCAAAGGATAAGAAACGCCAGATATACGGTGCCATGGATTCCAACTCGCGGGATTACATAGATGTTTTCAATGAGCTTCAGAAACTAAGGACTCCTTATGATCTCCTCAAGGCGAGTGAGAAACATATCAGGAAGATTCGAGGAAAGTACATCTCAATGATCTTCCAGGAACCCATGTCATCACTGAATCCCACCTTCACGGCGGGAGACCAGATCGCGGAGAACATCCTCCTCCATGAAAGGAAGGATGTGGCCACCTCTGCCGTTGATCTGATCGATCGCAGAATCAAAGAGCTGAGAACCTCCCAGGCCAAGAAGGTCAAGACTGGATCAGGAGATCTGCAATGTTCTCACTGCAAGAACATCGTGAATGCTGAGGACGAATCCTGTTCCAACTGCGGATCACTTTTTTACTCAGAATCGTTCAAAGCCTTCAAGATCCTCATACTGCGCTCATATCGCAAGGATTGCGTCAATCTGGGCAAGAATCCAAATAACACCTGGTTAAGAATCAAATCGAAGATTCCTATTGCGAACAGGTTCGAGAAGATTATCAAGCAGGAGGCACGAGATCGCGCAAAGACCATGCTAGAGCTGGTCAGGATCCCGGACCCTTCCAATGTTCTAACATCATATCCACACGAGTTGAGTGGTGGGATGCAACAAAGGGTCACGATCGCTATGGCCTTGGCGTGCAAGCCACGAATGCTCATAGCTGATGAACCCACCACAGCCCTGGACGTTACCATCCAGGCTCAGATCCTCAAACTCATGAACGAACTCCAGGAGGACATGGGGACCTCCATTCTCCTAATAACTCACAACCTCGGCGTTGTGGCAGAGACATGTCAACGTGTGGGAGTGATGTACGCAGGCAACATGGCAGAGATCGGATCCGTGATAGAGATATTCAAAGAACCTTTGCATCCCTACACCCAGGGACTCATGAACTCAATCCCAAAATTGACTGAGGAATTGAGCAGACTGGAGATCATCGAGGGCAATGTGCCAAACCTTGTTCGCCCGCCCCTAGGCTGCAGGTTCAACCCCCGCTGCCCCTTCGCCATGGGAGTGTGCAGGAAAGTGAAACCGCCACTGATCGAGGTCAAACCCAATCACTTCGTATCCTGTCATCTTTATTCGGAGGGAAGTTGATGGAAGACATTCTCATCGAAGCGAGGGACATGAAGAAATACTTCCCGATCAGGGGAGGATTGTTCAAGAAATCAATTGGCAGTGTCAAAGCTGTGGATGGTGTGACCTTCCCGATACGTAAGGGTGAGACACTTGGCCTCGTCGGTGAGAGCGGTTGCGGCAAGACAACCGCAGGTAGGACAATGCTGCAACTTACTCCACCTACTGCTGGTCACATTTACTGGAAGATGCCAGAAGAGGATCGAAAAAGGCTTATTGAATTGGAAAAGGAATTGAATGGTCGGGAGATCGATAGCAAGACTGGCGAGTGGGACGAGATCCTGGAAATCCAAGAGAAGTACGCACTTGACAAGAAGGATTCCGAGACTCTCAGAATGCTACGCAAGGAGATGCAGATCGTGTTCCAGGACCCTTTCTCATCACTTAATCCGAGAATGCTGATTAAAGATGTCATCGGGGAACCCCTGCTTGTCCACGGCATCTCAAAGGGAGAGGAGCTTCGAAATAGGGTGACATCGATGCTGGAGAGAGTTGGACTTAATCCCGAGCACCTGTATCGTTATCCGCACGAATTCTCAGGAGGCCAGAGACAGAGGATCGGAGTGGCTAGGGCACTCGCGCTCAACCCGGAGTTCATTGTTTTGGACGAGCCCACATCAGCCTTGGACGTTTCTGTTCAGGCTCAGATATTGAACCTCCTAAACGATCTTCAGAATGAGTTCGATCTCACATACCTCTTCATCTCACATGACCTGAGCACTATCAGGTACATGTGTGACCGCATTAACGTCATGTACCTGGGAAAGGTGGTGGAATCGGCACCGAAAGATGGCATCTTCGACAATCCCAAACATCCTTACACCAAGGCGTTACTTTCTGTCCTCCCCGTTCCAGATCCGACCTACTCAAAGGAACGCATTGTGCTGAGCGGGGATGTACCAAGCCCTGCCAACCCACCTTCTGGTTGCAGGTTCCACACCAGATGCAAGTTCCGTGAAGCGGTTTGCGAGAGAGAGGAACCCTTACTACGGGAGATCGCCAAGGACCACTACGTGGCATGCCACATGGTCAAGTGAGCTGGGCATGGCCAGGAAGAGACAGATAAAGGTTGAGAGAGTCTCCGCAACGGAACCTTCTGATGAGGATATCCCCAAGAAATTCAGGGATGAGGGTTGGAACAAGTGGTTCAAGGAGTCCTACGCCAAGTGGTGGTATGGTCTCCTCTGCATGATCGTAGATCTTTTCCTGGCCCTTGAGGTATCACGATATCTTTCTGGATCATGGATCTACTTTGTTCCTTTGATCGTGGTGCTGATATTGGTCATGTTGGAGATATACCTCTTCCACCGCCTCTGGGGTGGCCTCGATTTTCTTTTTGGAGATAGAAGATTAATATAGCTGGGCATCTCTTAGCTCTTTTTGATGGCAGCTAGTGTCACACTGGTCATATTAATTACTGCCGTCATAATTGTACTCATCATGCTGGCGGCAGTCATGGGTGTTTTCCAACTATCCCTGGTGGACTACACCGAAAGGGATGACTGGGACGAGATTATCTTCTATGCAATACTTGCCGTCCTCGCAATGGTGGCGCTCTCCTTCCTTAACCTGGGCATCACGGAGGAGCCCATATCCATCAGCTTGAATGTGACAGGGGTGTTCATACCAACTGGGATTGTAATTTTCCTTATGATCACCCGTCGGTTAGATCTCGCAGCCGCCTTGATATCTATAGGGCTAGTGGCCATTGTTGGTTTTCCATTGACACAGATCGTGGATGGTGGAGCTTACATATTCTTCCCGTTCTGGCTGATACCCGCGGGTGTTGCGGCCGCGTGTGGTTTCTTCTTTACCAGAAACATGGACCCAGAGACCGTTTTAATCAGGGGTGGGGCGATAGCCTTCGCCTCTGGCTGCCTTGGCATGCTCGTAGGTGGGGATCTCCTCCATTTACCAGAAATGCTTGATTCGGGAGGCACTATGTTGATAATGGGAGCAGGAGGCATACTGGACTTCATCTTCCTCACAGGAGTGGTAGCACTTTCGATCTTATGGTGCGTGCAAGCGGGCGTCCCTGCATTGAGACGTTTCTTGGATTCGAAGAGCGAGAGCGATATCGCTTCGTAGACTGGTATTCTTGCAACATTTTAATCTACTGGAAATGTCATTTCGGTGGCGGGAGAGAGGGTGACGGTTGTAAGCATGGAGGACGTAGTTCTAGCGTTGAAGAACACGCTAGGAAAGAAGGGTATGGCAGATGAAGATATCGAGAAGCTCGCTGAGTACCTGCTTTCGTTCTTCGGTTACACAGATGAAGTGATCGATAACCGACTCACCTCCGAGGATCGAGATGTTTTCTACATGCTGGAAGAGGAGGGTTTCCTCACAACCACTCAAGAAGAGGTTCACCTCAAGAAAGGAAAGCTCTGGAGAATCCATTATTGGATACTGAAGAGAGAACAGATCCTCCGAATGGCCAGGATAGAGGAAAAGCCAGAGGAGAAGAAGGACGATTTCTCTGCCGTCTATGATGATATATCGGAGGAGGCCTGGGACAGGAGCTGACTTATTACCAGTCAGATCACCTGGCAACCCTTTTAATAGTGCCTTCCCGTTAAGCGAGACTCGAGGAATTCGATGGACCTTACTCCCTACCTGATAGCACTTATCGTCATCCTTGGATGGACCGCGATGGTCTACGGTCTGAAGAAGAAAGGGACCTTGGAGAAGGTAGGGCTGTCCAACTGGGGTCCATTTCTGATGTGGAAGACAGAAAAAGGTAAGAATTTCATCGATAAGCTGGCCAAACCGCGCCGATTCTGGCTTGTTTTCGCGGCTTTCTCAAAGGTCCTCTGCCTTCTCGTAATGATCTTCATCATGGGCCTGCTCATATGGGAGGCCACCTTAGTAACCAACATTCCGGCCGAAAGCGCCCCTACGCCAGAGATGATCATAGGAATTCCAGGTATCAATCCCTTGATACCCATCTGGTATGGTATACTGGGTTTAATCGTAGCAATCGTGTTTCATGAATTCGCCCATGGTATACTGACTAGGGTGGGTGACCTCAAGCTCAAGACGCTGGGACTGATATTCTTCATATTCCCTATGGGAGCTTTCGTAGAACCTGATGAGGACGAGCTAACGAAGACCACCAAACGCAAGAGAATGAATGTCTTCGCGGTGGGAGCATCCATGAACATCATTGTTGCGGTGTTCTGCGCCTTCCTGTTCTCGACGGTATTTCTCTCCTCGGTGGCACCGGTCAGGGACGGCCCCGTGGTGGTGACGGTGGCCGGTGACAGTCCGGCATCCCATGGAGATCTGGAGTTCGGTTCACAGATAGTGGAGATCGGTGGGACCGTTGTGGTCGATCCAGATGATCTGAACGACATCGATGCTCCATATCCAGGTGATCTGGTTTCGGTCAAGTATTTCTTCAAGAGTCAGGAGTTCAATAGTCTGTTCTATTCAGGTGTGACCATCACCTCTTCATCAAAGGGTCTTCCCGCCGCGGATGCGGGAATGAAAACAGGAATGATATTGCAATCGATCAATGACACAGTGCTGTACAATCCTGATGATTTTACAGAGACGATGTCAAGAACCCACCCTCAGCAGACCGTCAATGTCACTGTGATGTCCTGGAATGATACGACCCAGAGCTACCTGCCTGTAGCCAGCATTCATCAAGTGACCCTGACCAGCAGAAATGATTATCTGAGGAGCATTGGGGTGGACCCAGGCGATGAACCGGATAAGGGGTTCTTAGGTGTGAACAGCGCTTTCCTCGGGGTGGGTACCACCACTCCGGAAGCTCTGCTCACAGTGCTTTCCAATCCCTTAGAGGGGGCAACCTCAGCTGGGGATCTGTTCAGTGGATTCATCATCTACATTGCCCTTCCATTCAGAGGATTGGCTCCCGTTCAATCGCCTATCACAGACTTATTCGATGTGACCGGAGCCCTTGGAGCTCTTCCGGTTGATCTCTTCTGGATACTTGCGAACTCTTTCTATTGGATATTCTGGATCAACCTCATGGTTGGAATGACGAATGTCCTCCCTGCAGTTCCCCTAGATGGTGGCTATCTCTTCCGCGATGGAATCGATTCCATTATCAGGAGATTGAAGAAGAGTGCATCCCAGGAGGACATCGAGAGATACGTTGGCAGTATAACTCTGGCATTGGCAATGGTCGTGCTATTCTTGATCATATGGCAGTTGATAGGCCCGCGAATATTGTGATCCATAAGTCGAAGAAATCATGGACTCTTGTTCTTGTTGCAATCCGGGCAGAGTTCTTGGTCGAGCGAGCTGATATTGGAGAACACGTCGAAGACCTTCTCACACCTGGAGCATTTCTTGAATGCTAAGAATACTGGGCGGAAATCATCGCAATCCATTACCCTTCCACGGCGATTTCGATTACAGAGGGTGGCCTCGCAGTTGTCACATAGGCTTCTACGGCTGACATTGATATATCGATGTTCACCGATCCTCACTTTAGTCAAGTAATCGCCCTGCTTCAATCTCTATCATCAAGATAGATCGTATTTCAACTTTCTTTATCATATCAAGGGAATGAGTCTTGCATGCTCGAATTGAAAAAGAAGAAGGGGAAGGGGTTTAGTTGAGGGCTGAACGATGCCTTTCCTTAAGTTCTCCTAGCTTTCCTTTGTTCCAGCTGCTGATCTTCGAGAAGAATCCAGTCACACGGGTTATGCCTTCCACATTGGGCGATTGGCATTTAGGGCACGTATCGTGGAGTCCTCTCACAGTTTGCCCGCAGCTAAGGCAGGAGGTAAACTCGGGGCTAAAAGCGATCTGAGTATTCTGAGTGTTATGGAATGTCTTCTTGACAAAGGCAGCGATACTCTCTGCCGGTGGTTTCGACTCACCAAGCCAGACGTGTGTCAGCGCACCAGCCTCTATCAGCGGGTGGTACAGTCCCTCCATCTTGACCCTCTCGATCGCACCTATGTTCGATCCCACATTCAGGTAGGTGGAGTTTGTGTAGTAGATCTCCCCTGTGGTCCTGTTCCCCCTTATCGCGGTGGGGGCCTGCAATGGGAAGTACTTCATATCCAATTTGGCAAAGCGGTATGCCGTACTCTCGGCGGGGGTCTGCTCCAACGGCATTCGTATACCGTACTCCTCACCGATGCTCTCGGCCTCCTTCTTCATTGAGGCTATTACCCTCAGACCATACTTCAGTGCGTCCTTGGACTCGTGCAGTTCCTCTCCGGTATGATATTGGACCAATTCGTTGAGTCCGACCATTCCTACCAAGAAAGAGGCTTTGTCCAGTCTATAATATGGCTCACCATCGAGATTCATGGTTAGCAGTGACAGGGGGCCCATCTTTCCCATATCCAGGAGCTGAGCAATGAACTCCTTCTTCTGAACATGTGCTTTCGCCACCATTTCCATCCGTTCCCGGATGAGCTCATTGAGCCTGGTATCGTCCTGATGCGCCTCGTATGCTATCCTGGGAAGATTCAAGGTGACGTTCTGCATCGCGGAGTATCGCATCTTCCAAGGAGTCTTGGCATCCTCGAGGTCGCTCCTGTCGAGCTTGAACGTCAATCTGCAACACTCACTTATCTTCGCGGTATCTCCACGGTCAAAAACAAAATATGTATTGCCCTTTTCCGCTGCAACCTGGGATATCTTCTCCAGGAACTGATCGCTGCCTTCTGTACGGAAGAATTTCTCCGTCATATGGACATTGGGCTTGGGGAAGAAGAATGGTCTCCCCAAAGCGTCCCCCTCCATATATACATCGAATAGAGCATCGATGAATCTCTGACTCTCATCGAGATAATCCTCATAGTTCTGTCCCGTGAATTCTCCCTTTGGGCCTATTGCAGGCACTCCCACGAAATGATCCGGTATCTCCCAGTAGAGATTCAGATCGCTGAAGATCGATTGACCTCCTCTGGCTACCGCTTGCTGGGCAAATTCGAAAACGAGGATCTGGGCAAGCTGTTTCATCCTGGAGTAATCAATGCCCTCCAGGTATGGTGCAAGAAAGATGTTAAACGCATCCCATCCTATGGCCCCTGCGAAATGCCCCTGCAGTGCTGCCGAGAACTTTATTATCTGTTCGATAAGCACCTCTGGGTGCTTTGCTGGCTTCGCAATAGAGATGGCATTGGGTAGATTTAACCCGAACTTCTTCACGTACTCTATCGATTGACCGCTACAGTAAGGACGGTCGACCATACCCAAGTCATGCAGATGTATGTCCCCCCTCATGTGAGCATCTGCCATCTCCTGACTGAATACCTCTAGCAGAGCAAATTCCTTCTTTATCCTCTCAGAGAGTGTGAGATTAGTAGCCTCTGGCCCATGTGGAACATTGGCATTCTCCTTGTTTGGACACATGATGATCTGACGGGCATCGTACAGTGGAACACCAAGCCGGGTGTGCTGCTTCCTGATCCCTGCCAAGCTATACTCAACGAGCTTGGCGTTTGTCAGCTCTCTGATCAAAGGTGCTGTAACGATATCAAGATCAAGTTCCGCGATTAGTTTCTCGACCTCGGTCGCAACGATTCGGGCAGCATCCAGACTGATGTCTGTCTCACGTACCAAAGCGTCGTATATCCTCGATTTGTCCCATTTCTTGATCTCTTCATCTGATGTCCTGACGAATAAGGACAATTCGGTAGATTCCTTATCATCGGAATGTAATTCTTTATGATCGTGCATATGCTCTGCTGCTTTCATTCTGTCCACTTCCCAAAACGGGATCCAAGCGCATCCCCGCCGTAGAGTAAATTTTGCTATTCCTCTCTTTAAATAAAGCTATTTTTGAATCCAGTTAGGATACCAATGAGGTAACAAATAAACCCCGTTATCACCACGAGAAAGGCTTATTAGTTACCAATATTGTTACCATATTGGTGATCAAGCGTTCCATCCAGAGAAGGAACTCAACGTGATAATCTTCGAACTACTAAAGAAAGATGGAAAATCAATCAGCGCTCTGTCCAAAGAATTGGAGAAAAACGGATACAAGTTCCATCGCCTCATACTCACAGGTTATCTGCGAGCCCTTGCAGACATGAAGATACTGAAGGAGAGAGATGTTCCACCCGCCAAAATATATTTGCCAGCAAAGGTCAGGAGGAAGGACATCTATGAGATTGTGGGAGAAAGAGCCTTGGAGAGAGGTGCATCCTCCGAGGAAACCAATGAAATCTCATTATTCTGCCTCAGCAAGCTCTTCGGCAGGGCAATCTTTGAAGAGGAGTTCAAGAGAACGGGGATCAGGGATGAACCCATTGGTAGAATTGCCACTCAGGAAGAGAGACAAGAAGCCAAGAAGTTTCTGATGTCCTCGGGGTTTAAGATTGCGAACAGCAACAGGGCTTTCATGCCCCAGAGGGAATTTCACGAGATCCACCTGGAGATCTTGGAATCCATTATCAGTGATGATTACGGGCTCTCACATCTGGTCAAAGAGATCAAGCAGACAAAACTCAGCTTATGATTCCTTAGTCATTTGAGATTGAGTATGTTCACGATTAGCAGATAAAGGAGCCAAATGGACGAAAGCCAATTGTCAATTTTCAAGAATCTATTTATCTTTAAAGTCCATACTCGTGGCCATGGACCTAAAGGCCCTTGCTCAGGCTATCCGGAATCATCCAGGGGTTACACGGAAGAGGAGCATTTCTGAAGTCATGCACTTCATTCCATCAATTGGCCACAACAAGGTCCTGGCATCCTGCGGTGAAGATTGCGCCGTGCTGGAATACGGAGACTCTGTTCTACTTCTGGCCGCAGATGGCATAATGGAGCCCCTCATGAAGGCCAGCCCCTACTATGCAGGTTACTATTCGGTTCTGGTCAATATCAATGATATTTCGGCAATGGGCGGAATACCAATCGCCATGGTCGATATAATCTCTATGAAGGACCTCAAGATATGTGCTCAGGTAATGAGAGGAGTGGAGATAGCGGTCAAGAAATTTGGAGTCCCCATAGTTGGGGGACATACCCATCCTGACTGCGAATACCACGCCATCGATATCGCCATACTGGGCACGGCTAAAAAAGACGAGGTGATCTATAGTCATACGGCCAAGGTCGGTGACGACATCATATTCGCCATGGATCTCGATGGTTTCTATCCAGATGCCCTTCCTTATGCTTGGGACACCACCACCATGAAAGACAACCAGCTGGTGAGGGCGCAGGTGATGATTATGAACGAGATCTCCAGCAAGGGTTTGGTCAATTCAGGAAAGGATATGAGCAATCCTGGATCCATAGGAACATTGGGTATGCTCCTCGAGACCAGTGCCAAGGGAGGGACTGTGGATGTAGATCTCATCCCCCGGCCCGACAATACGGATTTCATTCAGTGGATAATGGCCTACCAGGGCTGTGGGTTCGTGGTCACTTGCCCGCCCCAGAACTCGGAGGAGGTCATCGATATGTTCAAGAGAGTCGAGGTGACGGCATCGGTGGTAGGAAGCATCGACGATTCCAACAAACTCGTGCTCACCTCCGGTGGAAAGGAAGACGTTCTCTTCGACTTTAACAGTGATATCATAACAGGGTGCAAACCCTCTACAATGGCCGGTATGAACCACAGGTTCTGATCGATTCATAATTCTAGCATTGTTGAATTGAAGAGAGGAGAAGGTGCTAGGCCACAGCGGTTGCCGGCCGGTCCGAGGAAGATTGTTCGATCGACTTCTCAACCCCGCACCCCTTCGAGCGTCAGTAGTCCACGGTTGGACTGCTCCCGTCAGGGCCTGGCCCGTTCCCCATGATTAGAGCAAGGAATGCCGCCCTCCGGCTGCATCGCGATGCCGCCACTGGCCCCGAAGGACAGGGCTTCATAGTTGTTGATCGGGTCTTCAACGCTCCGGTTACGACGTCCACTGCTGTCACCCTCGCTATCGACGATTTCGATGTAGAAGGGCACGCCGAACGCCCCGGTCAAGCCTAGCAAACTCCGAAGTAAGGTTAGGAGCTATTTATAATTAACCTGGGTCCACCCTCAAGCGGGTTTCACAGTGTTACTTCCAGCATATTGCGGGATTGATAGAAAAGAATATGTATTGTATTCAAGTTCCGATTAATTAAGATTAAACTCTAATAATAATGTTTGAAGCTTAATCTTTGAGTTGGGGATTAACATGCGCCTAGGTCCCTTTACGTCCGATGAGAAAGAGGGAGGAACAGACAAGGATAGGGGGAAGGCCACTCAGGACGCCTTGAAAGAGGGAGATGCCATATTCTTCTACAGGAAGGATCTGTGGTTTGGAATTCGTAACCACCTCCTCAATATCGTTCTCGGAGTTCTCCTGCTTCTAGTGATCTGGTACCTAGTGGCTGAACTGGTCAATTTGTGGAAGGGGCTTACACTTTTCCCGACACCGGCTGAGACCCTTTCCAGACTCGTTGACCTTCTGGGTGGACAGAAACTATATGGTGTGACCGTTTACAGCCATGTGAGCGCTAGCTTGGCCCGATGGGCTGCCGGTTATGCGCTGGCGGTCTTTTTCGGGATCGTCATGGGCATATCTCTAGGAGTTTCCAGGAGAACCCACGACGTTGGCATAATACCCATATACATATTCCAAATGATACCGGGGCTTGCTTGGGTCCCCATAGCCATGCTGATCTTTGGCCTGGGAAATATCTCCACGATATTCATGATATTCATGACCGCCCTTCCTCCCATCGCCATTAGTACTTCCAGCGGAATAAGGGCGGTCCCTCCAAACCTCGTAAAGGCGGCTCAGATGACCGGAGCAAGCCGGTCGCGGATATTCTTCCACGTTCTTCTTCCCGCCTCCGCAATGTCGGTCATAAACGGATTGAGGATAGGGCTGGCGAACGGGTGGAGGGTTCTCATCGCCGCGGAGATGGTGGTGGGTGTCGCGATCGGACTAGGATACTCAATATTCCAGTCCCGTTGGTCCCTTGACTTCGAGGCCGCCTTCGTTTGCATCGTGATAATATGTATGATCGGCCTGGTCATCGAGAAACTACTCTTCGTTGTGCTGGAGGACAAGATCAGGCAGAGAATGGGCTTGACGGAGGAGGGATAGAGAATGCTAGAGATCGGCGGGGTTTCCAAGGTTTTCCACGACCGGCGAAAAGGTCGGGGAGTTATCGCTCTCAGGGATATCCACCTGTCCGTGGCTAGGAACGAGTTCCTGGTCATCATTGGACCCAGTGGCTGTGGCAAGAGCACCCTCATCAACATGATAGCAGGATTCGACCGACCAACCCGGGGTAGGATCCTTCACGAGGGGGAGGTGGTTACAGGACCATCGCCGAGAAGAGCAGTGGTATTCCAAGACCACTCCCTCTTCCCCTGGATGTCCGTGATGGAGAACATAGAGTTCGGCCTGGTATCCAACGGAATTTCCCCTTCGGTCAGGAGGAAAACAGCCCTCCACTACCTGGAGCTTGTGGGATTGTCCGATTTCAAGGATGCGAGACCATGCGAGCTTTCGGGAGGCATGATGCAGAAAGTCGCTGTGGCACGCACCCTGGCCCTTGAACCTGACCTTCTTCTCATGGATGAGCCCTTTGGCAGTTTGGATGAAGAGACACGACGCCGAATGGATAGGGAGCTCCTCAGCATCTGGAAGAAGGAGAAGAAAACGGTGATTTTCATCACCCACAACCTAGAGGAGGCCGTCCTCCTGGCGGACAGGATCGTCCTGATGTCCACAAGGCCGGGTGAGGTAGAGGCCGAGTGGATCGTGCGGAGGGAAAGGCCCCGGGATCCGATGTCTCCCTGCATGTGCGAGCTCAAGCGGGAGATCTCCGCCAGACTCACGGGCGTCTATCATCCCGAGAATGGTGAACAGAACCATGGACAGATCCCTGTAGAAATCGAGACAGAATGTTCCTCATTGAGGGACAAACTGGCTGAACATTCAATTGAGAAGTTGAAGATGAGGAGATGAACTGTATGGAAATGAAGAACGGTAAGCTAGTGATGCTGGTCGTCATAGTTGTGGTGGCGGCTTCGGTCGGGGTTGCCGCCCTCGCCCTAAATGGGTCGGCGGACGAGAGTCTTAGGATAGCATACTCCAACAAGGTGGACTATGAGCCACTCATAATCGCCAACGAGTTGGACCTGTACTCCGAAGAGGGTGTTAAGGTCACAACTTACACGGTGACTGGCGGAATACAAGCGGCAGAGGCACTTGCCACCGGAGCAGTGGATTTGGCCGCGATGGGTGATTCACCGGCATTGCTTCTTCTATCCCAGAATTCAGAGATGAGGATAGTCGGAAGATACGGCGGTGGGGAGGGTATGCACAGGATTGTGGGATGGAACGATATCACGACTCCTCAGGAGCTTATAGGAAAGAGTGTTGGCATCCAGTTCGGTTCGAGCACGCACGGGGCCTTCCTTAGCTGGGCCGACTCTGAAGACCTGAACCTCTCAGAGGTCAATCTGGTTCCCCTTTCCCCCACCGACATGCCTCAGGCCATAGCCACGAGGCAGATCGACGCCATGGCGGGGAGCGAGCCATGGCCAACGAACGTGGAGAACACTTGTGGAGACCAGGTACACGAGATCGGCAATTCCAGCGGGTTGGGAAATACGTTCCCATTGGTGCTGGTTACCACCAAGACCGTTATCGATACCAGGAGCTCGGAACTGCAGTCGGTCATGAATGCCATAGGAATGGCGGTGGACATCATCAACCAGGACAGAGAATATTCGGCCTCGATCTGCTGCAACCTGACAGGCCTCTGCGCCGAAGATCAGCTCCGCTGCATGGAACCGCTATTCTACGAAATGGATTTCAACCAGACCGACCAGGACAGCATGGAGCTGACCGCATCCTTCCTGGTAGAGTATGGAAAGATACAGGAGATCCCTCCATTGGATGATCTCGTGGACAGACGCTTCCTTGGAGTGGGAGGGTGCTGCGACCCCGTGGAGACTGCGACATGCATCATCGAATGACCTCACTGGAAAGGATAGAGTCCACCTTGAAAGGTGAGATTCCAGACATTGTCCCCGTTTTCCCCCGGGACCTGACGCTCTCGCTCGATGTCGTGCCTTTCACCACATCTGAGGTCTGTGGCGATGGATACGATGCGGAAAAAGCTTCCAGATCTGTGATAGCCCTCCAGGGGATGATCGGACATGATGCGGTTGTGGGTGCCATTCACTACATGGGCATGGAGCTCCCCGCGCTGGGAGGCGAATTGAATTTTCCAGAGTGGGGAATACCCTCTGTGACGGGACATCCTTTCGAGAATTTCGAGAGAATCGATTCCGCCCAGGTCCCCGATGTGAATCGTGATGAGCCATTGTGCTCGATAATGGAGTCCTACGATCGGGTATGCAGTGAGATCGGGGGAAGGGTTGCTGTGATTCCCAACGTTGAAGGGCCAATGACCAAGGCGGGCCTGCTCCGAGGAATCGACAATCTATCTTTGGATCTGGTGACCCGACCCGAACTCGTGGAAAGGCTCATCGATTTCTCGACCGAGATGGCCTTGGATTTCATAAGGGGTGCGGCTGAGAAGGGGGCCGCCCCTTTCGTCTTCCTAGCATCCGCAACCGACAATCCAGATCTTTTCGGTGCAGAGGTGTTTCAACGGTTTTCCCTGAGACCATTAGAGAGAATCGTGAAAGAGGCGGCGAAGGTCGGTCTGAAGACCATCTTTCATCCTCACGGGGTATTCCAAGGAGATTTCGCCCCTCTGGTCGATGAGGCGATGTCGACCGGCATATCGGGATTCCAGTTCGCCGAGAGGAACGACCTCCCCGCAGCGAAGAAGAGATGGGGATCGCGCACCTGCATACTGGGAGGTGTGGATGCGTTTACCACATTGCTACTTGGTCCCTCTTCAAGGATAGAGGAGGATGTCAGACGTTTCATGGATTCGTGCGCTCCTGGAGGAAGATACGTGTTCATGTGCTCAGGATCGCTCCATAGGGGCTTGCCCATCGAGCACTTGCAGGCTATGGTCAATTCCTGCAGGAAGTACGGAAGGTATCCTTTATCGTGAACATTTCAAACCGCTATCTTCAGTATATCGGGTTAGGCGCGATGGACCCACAATATCTTTATTAGGTGCTAGTTCACATATGTTAACCGAGGGGATTTCTTGAAAGCGGAGGAGACTGCAATTGTTTTCATAGAGTTCCAGAACGACTTCTGCAAGGAAGGCGGGGGGCTCTATGGAGGAGTCAAGGAGCAGATCGCTGCTCAGAACACCGTAGGGAATGCGAAGGACTGTATCGAGAAGGCCAGAGGTAAGGTGCTGACCCTTATCATGCCCATATTGTTCGAGGAGGACTACTGCGACGCTGGATGCGAGGGAGTGCTTGGTCCCATCCATATCGGAGCCATCGAATCCAGGTCGTTCCGAAAAGGAACTTGGGGCGGTGCCATTATCGACGAGTTAAAACCCACCAACATGGACATCGTGGTAGATGGGAAGCGTACACTGGATGGATTCAACTCCAGCAACATCGACTTCCTGCTGAGGGTAAACTGTATCAAGAATGTTGCCTTCTGTGGATTCCTTACCAATGTCTGCGTTGAAGGTACCGCAAGATCGGCCTATGACAAAGGGTACAAGGTCTTTCTGTTGAAGGACTGCTGCGCCGCTCTATCCGGAGAGGAGCAGAAGTACGTGGAAGAGAAGTTCTTCCCCCTGATCGGGGAGGTAATGACCCACCAGCAATTCTTGAACTGCCTGGAGTGATTCCAACTCCCCCTATCCTTTTTTTCTTCTATCTCCTAGAAAGACTCATCTCCGAAAATATGTAAAAGGACAGGCTGCAATATCTAACATCAAGAGGGAAGGAGACCTTTGCCGAGGAGTCTTGACAAGCCCCCATGGTTGAAGGTGAGGGCGCCCACCGATCCCAAGTTCAAGGAGATGATGGACCTCATCAGCACCATGGGATTAAGAACGGTATGCACGGCATCCAGGTGCCCCAATATATCTGAGTGCTGGAGCTCTGGCAATGCCGCCCTCATGATCCTCGGAAACACCTGCACCAGGAACTGCGGATTCTGCGCAGTTCAGTATGGCAATCCCAAAGGGGAGATCGATTCCGACGAGGGTGAAAAGATAGCGGAGATCGTCGAAAAGTTGGGACTTAGCCACATTGTCATCACCTCGGTGACCAGAGATGACCTTTCTGATGGGGGAGCAGGGCAGTTTGCATCGGTGGTGACAAGCATAAAGAAGCGGAGCAAGGAAACCACTATCGAACTCCTCGTACCCGATTTCAATGGAGAGGAAACGTCCATCCAGACCGTGGTCGAATCACATCCCGATGTGCTCGGCCACAACCTAGAGACTGTCAAGAGACTCCAGGCCAAGGTTCGCGACCGAAGGGCATCGTATGAGCAGTCCCTGCGGGTCCTGAGAAGGATAGGTGAGTTCGACGAGACCATCTTCGTAAAGAGCTCCCTAATGCTCGGCCTTGGAGAGAGCGAGGAGGAAGTATTGGAGGCCATGGAGGATCTGCTCGAGGCCGGCGTGGACTTTCTTACACTGGGCCAGTATCTTCAGCCCAAGGGTGTCAGGTTGCGAGTATCGGAATATATTCCCCCCAATCGATTTCAGGACTATCGGAAGAACGCCCTGGATATCGGATTTCGATTTGTAGCGGCAGGTCCGTTCGTACGTAGCTCGTACAAGGCCATGGAGGCTTTAGATTCGGTTTGAGGTGTTGTCTTGCTGATTGACGATTATGACCCACTGAAGGGTAAGAGGCTTCAGATCCTGAAGGAGACCGGAACGGTAATCAAGACGCTGGAGCCACAGCTGGAAGAGGACGTGCTCCTGAAGGCATACAGAACCATGGTGCTGACCAGGGCCGCGGACGATAAGGCAGTGAAGCTGCAGAGGCAGGGTCGGTTGGGCGCCTATCCGCCTGGCCTTGGCCAGGAGGCGAGCCAGCTTGGACCGGCCATGGCACTGGATAAGAATGATTGGTTGATCTGGGCATTCAGAGAAATGGGGGCTCTCATTTGGAAGGGCGTTCCCCTTTGGCGGCAGTTCCTTTACTGGATGGGCAATGAGGAGGGTAACAATTTTCCGGACGGGATCAGGGTGACCCCGACCTCGGTGCCGGTTGGATCGCAGATACTGCATGCGGTGGGAATCTCCTATGCCTCAAAAATCAAGAAGGAAGGCTCGGTGGCGCTGGTCTACTTCGGAGATGGCGGGTCGTCCGAGGGGGACTTTCATGAGGGGCTGAACATGGCGGGAGTGCTGAACACTCCCACCGTTTTTGTCTGCCAGAACAACCAGTACGCAATCTCTATGAGAAGGGCCAAGCAAACCGCTTCCCAAACGATCGCACAGAAAGCACTTGCATATGGATTCGAGGGAATACAAGTCGATGGCAATGACCTACTGGCCTTGTATGCGGCTACCAAGGAGGCCGTCGACCGAGCGCGAAATGGTGAAGGTCCCACACTCATCGAATCATTCACATATAGGAGAGGGGACCACACCACCTCCGATGATGCCAGCCGCTACCGCCCTGAGAAGGAGGTCACGGAGTGGGAGAAAAGGGATCCCATCCTTCGCTTCAGGAAGTATCTCGAGAAGAAGAAGCTTTGGGATGATGAGAAGGAGAAGAAACTCCTGGACGAGATCCAGGATGAGGTGGAGAGGTGCGTTGCCAAGGCAGAGGCCTATCATAAACCCTCCATAGAGGATATCTTCAAGCACACTTACGCCGAGATGCCACCAGAACTGAAGGATCAGATGGACCGCCTGCAACAGAGGGAGGGGTCCGAATGAAGATGAACATGGTATCGGCCATCAACCTGGCGCTTCATCAGGAGATGGAGAGGGATGAGACCGTGGTGGTGATGGGAGAGGATGTCGGCGTCGATGGAGGGGTATTCCGGGTGACGGAAGGCCTGATCGAGAAGTTCGGTCCCGACCGTGTCATCGACACGCCCCTCTCCGAATCAGGGATCGTGGGCACGGCCATCGGGATGGCGATGAACGGTCTTCGGCCCGTTGCGGAGATGCAGTTCATGGGATTCTCCTACCTCTCTCTGAATCAAATGATAACCCATGCGGCCAGGATGAGGAACAGGACCAGAGGACGACTGTCTGTCCCCATGGTGCTCCGCATGCCTTATGGCGGAGGAGTGAAGGCTCTCGAGCATCACTCGGAGAGCACGGAGGCTCTCTATGCCCAGATACCTGGATTGAAGGTGGTGGTCCCGTCGTCACCAAAACAGGCCAAAGGGTTGCTTACATCCTCCATCAGGGATCCAGATCCAGTTGTCTTCCTTGAGCCGAAGCGATCGTACCGCCTGATCAAGGAAGAAGTTCCTGAAGAGGCCTACACCATACCGATCGGAAAGGCAAGGGTGATGCAGGAAGGCGATGATGTCACCGTGGTGGGGTGGGGGGCCATGCTCCCTTTGATCGAGACGGCGACAAAGAAGCTGGAGGATATCTCCGCGGAGATCATCGACCTTCGCAGCATCTCGCCAATGGACACTGAAACCATACTGGAATCGGTCAAGAAGACGGGAAGGGTCGTGGTGGTTCAGGAGGCTCCAAGGAGCTTCGGCGTTGGTGCCGAGATATCGGCAAGGATCATGGAGAAGTCCGTTCTGCACCTTGAGGCTCCGGTGGAGAGGGTAGCAGCCCCAGATATCACGGTGCCTCTGCCCAGGTCAGAGGATTACTATTACATCAATCCTGACAGGATTATGAGAGGCATAGCCAAGGTGATGGAGTTTTAAGGTGATGAAATGACAACTGAGTTCAAATTCCCGGATCTGGGTGAGGGAATAACAGAGGGTGAGATCAAGAAGTGGCTGGTGAAAGAAGGAGATGTCATCGAGGCAGATCAGTCCCTGGCCGAGGTGGAGACAGATAAGGCGGTGGTTGAGGTGCCATCTCCCAGCGCGGGAAAGGTGCTCAAGCTCAACTATAAGGAGGGCGAAGTTGTCCTCGTGGGCGAAATACTGGCTGTAATCGGTGAGGAGGAAGGGAAGCCCGAAGAGATCGTACCGGTTGAAGTTCGGAGGGAACCCGAGGAGAGACGGAAATCCGTCTCTGTGGTCGGGGAGCTGCCAGAAGCCCCGGAGGAGGAGCAGATCCTTGAAGCGGAACCAGTGGGTGTCCTGGCCATGCCAAAAGTGCGCAAGCTCGCAAAGGAACTTGGAGTAGACATCTCCAAGGTCAAGGGTACTGGAAAGGAAGGCAGGGTGCTGGAGAGGGATATCAAAGGTGCGGTCGAGGAGAAACCCAAGGAAGAGAAGAAGCCCAAGAAGATCCCGAAGTTCGACATATATGGGTGGGTAGATAGGGTCCCGGTCAGGGGAGTTAGGAGGACCATTGCCAAGCGGATGGTCGAATCGCTTCAGAAGACCGCTCCAGTGACCGCTACCGAGATCGCGGACGTCACGGAATTAGTGGAGCTGAGGGAGAGGGAAAAGAAGACCGTCATGGAGACACGCAGAATCAAGCTCACCTACATGCCGTTCATCGTGAAGGCGCTGGTGGAATCGCTGAAAGAGCATCCCTACTTGAACTCCACCATGGATGACGAGAACCAGGAGATCATCCTGAAGAAGTACTACAACATTGGGATAGCAGTGGCTACAGAGGACGGGCTCATCGTACCCGTAGTAAAGGGGGCGGATCAGAAGAGCATCTTCGAGCTGGCGGAGGAGATTCAGAGGCTGGCGGAGGCGGCGAACAACCGGACTATCGATATGGCCGATCTGAAGGGGGGCACCTTCACCATAACCAATTACGGGGTGTTCGGCGGTCTATACGCAACACCGATCATCAACTACCCTGAGGTCGCGATCCTCGGTACAGGTGCAATAAGGAATACACCCATTGTCATCGATGGCGAGGTGAAGATACGGAAGATCATTCACCTTTCGCTCACCTTTGATCACCGGGTCCTGGATGGGGCTGAGGGTCAGAAGTTCCTCAATACCCTTGTGAGATATCTGGAGGATCCTGAGATAATATTGATGTCCGCCTAGAGACGATATGAATCCGTCATCCATTCAGTCTGGAGATAATCTCAATTAGGGTCCCGATCTCCGCCTCCAGCCCTTCGTCACCGACCTCTCTCTCAGCGCATATGAAACTGTCGTGGTCGCATGCGAGTTCATATCCACGCTCACGGATATCTTGGATGATCATGAACTTCAGTTTTATCATCTCCAGATCAACTCGTGGGCATTGGGGAAACATGTCAATCACCAGCTCAATGACTGGGGTGCCCTGTTCATTGCTCACCACGCAGAGCCTTGAATGTCGATCCTTATAGAGGGTTCGAGATTTCTCCCCCTCCTGAAATCGATCTGTAGACTCTCTCTCACTTTGATCCATTGGCTCACCTCAGAACTGCTTCTTGCTGAAGTAGACCCCGGCGATTGTCATGAAAACAATGGTGATTGCCATTGCTATCAGGGCGGTCATCACTGTTCCGTTTTCCCATCCCATGAGTGAGGGCAGTGCACTTAGGGCAGAAATCTGGGCACCTCCGTAGACGACCAGTATCGCACCCACCAGCACAGAGGGCGAGGCTACCCCGATGAGCACACCCACCGCGCTCGCAACTCCCATTATCGAGACACTCAGTACCAAGGATTCCATCAGGGATTCCATGGGTGGAAGGACACCACTGGTTCCGAGATCCAGTACCATTGTGAGCGAAAGCGCGATGAGGGCAGCTGCCACCACGCACAGGAATACGGTCAGGAACTTGGATATGAGGAGATTCCTGCGCCTGATGGGTCTGATGACGAAGAGATCGTAGACCCCGTTGCTCTTCTCGTTTATTATTGATACGGCAAGCATGACCGAGACCAGGGTTCCTCCGATGCTTGATATCATCAAGGCAGTGAATGTGCTAAAGGGAATCTCACCCTGCATATCCGGAGACCACAGCTTGAGCAGTATAGCCATAAGCGGCAACCCCATCCAAAGGAAAAGCATGACCTTTGAGCGGTAGAATCCATTCAGCTCGTCCTTGAAAAGAATGCTGAAGCTCATGCCACTACCTCCGTAGTCACGAATCTCATGTACAGATCATCCAGATTAGGCATAACGGGAGAGAAGCTCTCGATGCCATATCCCATGTCTATAAGCTGTCTAAGTAGGGAGTTTGTCTCTTGAGCCCTCCCATCAATCTCCAGGATGAATGTGTTGGAGGATGTCCACCTTACATCATTGACACCCTCGATGTCGAGGGGGCTCGCAGCCTTCTTTGGCCTATCAGACACGGTCACTTCGAAGGCATTGGCAATCAGGAACATCCTCTTCAGTTCCTCAATCGTTCCAATGCTGAGAACCGTTCCCTGATTTACGATGCATATCCTGTCCGCGACATCCTCAACATCGCTGAGAATGTGCGAAGAGAAGAACACCGTGGTGCCCGTCTCGCTTATCTGCCTGATAACCTTCTTGAGATTATAGCGGCTGGTGGGATCCAACCCGGCCAGTGGCTCGTCCAGTACAAGGATCTTCGGATGATGAATCATGGCCTGTGCCAGTCCCACCTTCTGAATATTCCCCCCTGAAAGGTTGGATATCTTCCTTCTCCTCGATTCAGAAAGACCGACCATTTCCAAGACCTCTGTTAGCCTTGCCTCTAGCTCCTCTCCAGATAGTCCGGATAGCCTCCCAAATGTGCTGAGGGCCTGTTCCACAGTCTTCCACTCCTGGAATGCCACTTTCTGGGGGAGATAGCCTACAAGGGCTTGCGATCCTCCGTTGGAGGAGATGAATTTGCCATCAATAATCAGTTGACCCCTGAAATCAGTGATCAGCCCCACCAGTGATTTTATGGTAGTTGTCTTGCCCGCTCCATTGGGGCCAACGTACCCAAGGACCTCTCCCCTTCTCATGGTGAAAGTGACGTCCCTTAGAGCGGGGAACCCCTTGAACTCCTTAGAAATGTGATCGAAGACCACGATATCGTTCGCATTCGTGTTCATTTTTCCACGGACTCGTGGATTTCATGATAAGGTATGAACTCTCGTTCCATAGGGACTATCAGAATGGGACACCGAGATCGGTTCGATCTTCTCATTTCTCAACCGGTCTGATGAAATTCCGGACATTCTGAGATAGGCCAGATAATTATTATCGAACCCCGGCCCTTTCCCTAATGAGATCGTCTATCCAGGTCTCGAAGGTTTTCTGATTATAGTAGATATTGGGTACCACACTCTCCACCCTTTCGTCCTTGCGTATATCCTCGATGATCCTTGTCATCTCCTTCATGTTCTTGGTCCATAAGTTGCAGTACACGATGTCGTGGGGGTCGAAGAGGCAGGAAAGCCCTATCACGTGAGGGCGGTATTTGTCCATGAGGGAGGGCACCATCTCCTTTCTCTTCTCAGGATCCGATACCTTGAGATGGAGGATGGTGATGATGTCGCTGGATGCGGTGGGAACGAAGTCAATCGTGAGAGCTATCAGTCCTTCTTTCTCCATCCGGGAAAGACGCCTCCTCACCGTCTTGGTGGTGACCCCTAGCTCCTCCGCAATATCGGACACTGCCATTCTCGCATCATCCTTTATGACATTTAGTATGCGATAATCCATACTGCTCAAAGGGGGTAAGACCATCTCGGGGGGCTGGAAGAACCCGAATGATGGATTGATCATCTCTCCTTTCTTCCTTGTCACTTCCAGGAGGTCCTGCAGTTCTGATAGATCGCGCAGAAAGGCATGAACGTAGATCATGTTACCTCCCGCCATGATCACCTTGAATATTCGCCGATCTTTGCCCAGTTCCTCCACCGCCTTATCAAGATAGGATGATTGGGAGAAACCGCTGACGAGAACCAGGACCGGTCGAAATACCATGAAGGACACAGTCGCCTGAAAGCGGTTGAATATGCCCAGCTCCTGCAGGGTCTGGACCCTCTTGTGAACTGCGTTGACGGAGAGATCCAGCGTGTCCGCGAGTTCCCTGAACGAAATCCTCGAGTTCTGGGCAAGCCTAATGGTGATCTCGATATCCACCTCGTCCATCGGACTAGCATCACCTGTTACAATATATAATTTGATGGAAATAGGTGCCATCCAACATAATATCTCGATGTTTCGCCAGATCTTCTATCAGCGTTCGAAATCGGGCGTTCAGTGATGCTGGGAGGTCAAAGGCATTTCCACAACGTTGCGATCATTTTGCGAGAATTGGCTAACGGGAATAGGTCCACTCATCACTGCCGTACCTCTCGACAACGAGCCTATGGACTTGCACCATCTCTTTCTTGGAAAGGGCTCCCATTTCCCAGTCCTTTTCAGAGGTGAAGGCCACCCTCAATGCCCTCAGGACCAGATGCCATGGAACTTCGATCTCGTTCAGGATGCATGTGACTCGTTCATCGAATTCCACGATATCCTTGTCGGAAAGTTTCTCCTTACCTACCTTGAGAACCGAGAACATGGTTCCTAGATCAAGATCGTACAGCAATGTTCCGTGCATGAGGAATACCCCACCCCTTCGTGTTTGGGCACTCCCCGATATCTTCCTTCCACTTACCAGAACGTCGTTGATCGGGTGAAACTGGCCCTGAAGGCCGAGAAGGTCCAGTGCATCGATAATCCAGCCGCAGATCGTGCGGTAGGAAGCGGAGATATCATCATCTACCATTTCTAGGGGGCATATCACACTGTATGTGATCTCTCCATCCCTATCATGATATACTGAACCAGCGCCCGTCCTTCTCCTCACAATGTCCACGCCGATCTCCTTGCAGACCTCAACGTCGACCTCTTCCTCCACGCTCTGGAAACATCCTATGGAGACCGCACTCGGTTCCCAGCCGTAGAACCTAATGGTGGGAGGCGATTCTCCCCTGCCCACAGCGATCGAGACGGCCTCGTCAATTGCCATGTTCACGGAGGCGGTCTTCAGCTCGAAATCCATTAATCTCCACTTCAGATCAGTGCCTCCTCAAGCAGGTCGGCGATATCCTCGGCCGAAAAACCGATGAACTGAGCGTTCCTTTCTGCAGCAATGCCATTCACCACTTCCAGGAAGAAGTCCCTTCCCTTATCTAGAGGGATGCCAAAAAGCCCCATCTCAATATCTACCAGCGTCTCCTCCGGATGAAGAAGAAAGTCTCCGGTTATCCTCACCGATCTGATCGTCTCCCCATCGTGGATGAGACGCACCCTCACCAACTTGCCACCCTTCACCTTCCTCTCGGAGAAGCCCTGGAGCAGCTCTCGTTGCCCGATCATCCCTTTGACCACTTTTTCAGTGATTCTTGGGTCACTCTTCCGCACAAGGCCTTACCGGTTTTCTCGTTGTAGAAGGATGGGACGCCTAGATCGCCTCCGCATGCCTCAGCTATCGGTTCACCGTACTCCCTGAGCAGGTTAGCGTTGGCCTCGCTGTGCCAGACCTCAAGCTCCACGATCTCCACACCTTCGGATTCCTTGAAAGCCTCCACCAGCGGTCTGATCTGAGCACAATGCGGGCACTCCCTTCCAAAGAACCAGATCAATCTGTTACCTTTCATGTCATCACCTCTTCACGAACAAGCTGCACCAGCACTCGCCCTCTTCCTTATAGGTTTTCTGCGCGGGGAAGTTGCAGGGGCACACCAATTTCAGATCCTTCTCCAAATCTCCTGTGGTGATGCGGCATGGGCAGAACCTGAGGCCGTGGTTCTTCTGGTTCTCTAGGACGCCTGATGCAAGTGTCTCGACCACGTGCATGTCCTTGTTCAGGGTGTACTCTTTCCCCCTGGTGAACTCCTCCCAGATATCGATTATCTGCTCCTTAGAGGTGACGTCCTCCCCCTCTCCTATAATCGTCAGTGCCTCATTCATGTCAGACCTAGCGAAAGCGTTCCTGGCCCCGCAGGTGGGACACACCTCGGGTCCTTTTATGCCCAGGTGGATATCGTTGCAGACATGGCATCGCCACAGATGTTTCCTCATGATACCATTAGAATGAATCCTAAGGATATTAAAACAATTGGAAATCCCTGATCTATTGGGTCCAGGTTTCAATTCCTATGAATGAATCCTATTCTATTGTATTTGAAAGGGCATCGTAATCCAGCTTGCAGATCCAGCGGTGATACAGCTCCATCGATCTCTCCGAAAGGAGCACATAGGTGTCTAGATCGCCCCGCATCATCTCACCAATTCTGAGGTTGAAGCTGCGGCCTCCAACCTCGATATCGGTATTCGTATCTGATATTGAGTTGTTGTGTACAGCGAGATTGCGGAGAAGCATGATGTTCATCCATTCTGTCTCCTGTTCCTTCGGTATCAATTCTAAGCTTCCAGATTCCTGAATGATCCCCTTCAGGAAGATGTAGCGGTTGCGAGACCTCAGCTCATCCAGTCTCCTGGAAAGCCTAGAATCAGGGTAAATGGACAATGAGCGTTTCGCACAGTGTTCCACTACTGACATGCACCCGACGAAAAGGGACCTCGTTATCTCAACGCACCTCTCGGTGTTCTCCTCCATCATGAGTTGTGCTAGTAAATCCTCACGAACCGGCTCGTAGTTCTTCCAGACCTTCAGAAAATAGTCCAGCACCTCTGTGGTGACCGTCGCCTTGTTGTGGATCAAGAAGAAGCAGCCGTATCTTGGGTCGTTGGGCACCCTTCGAGTACCGATCATGTCAGAGATCGCACTTCCGTATATCATTGAGTTTTCTCTGAACGCTTCAAGTCGGTCAATGAGTGCCTGCACGAGCCTCCCTCGAGATTGGGCCATGGACATCAGGATAGTTATGCTTTTCACATCCGGATCAATTGATTATCGCAATTTACCGACCCTGTTGAAGATTCAAGTACGAACAAATTCAAATTCGAGCCCTGTTGTGACGAAAGGGGTTACATATTTGGCACTTCATCCTTTGACATTGAGTATGATGGCCGACCTGAAGAAGATATTCGATAGGCGGCAATCATTCGAAGTCTAGCAGAACGAACCCCGTGTCCTCCTCGAATTTTCTCAATGCCCCAGAACCGACCAGCTCAAATACCACTATCTCCGCCACCTGCCAGATGTTCACACCTGCCCTTGTACAGCCAGCTGCCGTGCTGTCTCCTCTCCCAGCCGCGACATGCATGTGGAGGACTGCCTTTCCTTTTTCGTCCCTCACCAACGTCCCTACTCCGGAGATTTCGTTGACACCGTTTAGTATCCTCTTCATGGGATTGATGGGGCTGGCCTTGATATCCTCGGGACCGACAACGAGCCTAGAGCCATCTGCTGCACCTCCGAGAGCAAGGACCGCCCCTGTCTCTATCCTCATTTCTTCGGCGAATCGCTCCAGGATACCGTGGAGATCTTCTCCATCCTCCAACCTCAGAATGAATATCCGGCCCAACCGCGCCTCGGAGAACTTCATGTGACACACCTCATCAAATACCACTACCAGAATCTCTCAACCCAGATATCGTTTTTCCCATTTCTTGGGGGAGATTGTAGATTGATAGACTCTAAGTATGCGGTGATGCAATTTAATCGGAGGAGCTATAGAAATGCAGATTTCAGAGAATGTAAAAGAGGCGGCTTTCGCGGCTGGATGCTTCTGGGGAGTGGAAGCCAGGTTCTTAGAGGTCGAGGGTGTTGTTAACACTGAGGTTGGCTATATGGGTGGCATCAAGGAAGAACCCACCTACAAGGAGGTGTGTTCAGGCAAGACCGGTCATGCCGAAACCGTGCATCTGTTCTATGATCCGAATAAAGTGTCGTACCATGAGCTTCTGGAGACATTCTGGAGTATGCATAATCCGACCACCCCTAACAGGCAGGGGGTGGATGTGGGGACCCAGTACAGATCCGTCATATTCTACTACGACCAGGAGCAGAGAGAATTGGCTGAGAGGTCAAAGGAGGCTCTCGATGCCTCGGGACGATACAGGAAGAAGATCGTGACTGAGATCGTGCCAGCGCCAAATTTCTGGAGAGCGGAGGAATATCATCAGCGCTACTTCGAGAAGAAGGGAGGCGGAACCTGTCACGTTTGAGAGTCTTGACTTCTTTGTTAGCAATTGCTTGATTGGATCAATCCTATAGCTCAGAATAGTCCTAGAGCATTAGGTTTCAACTCGATTTTACTCGCATCATCGATAAGAAAATATTCTTTGAACCCGATAGATCGATGGGAGATGCAGATGACTGGAATTCCAGGTTTGGAGGAACTGCACCTGCTGCTAACCTACAGGTGCGACATGGAGTGCGATCATTGCTTCGTCTGGAGCTCACCCCGGTCCTGGGCGACGATGAACCTGAAGGATATCACATCCATAATCGATCAGGCTGCTGAGGTCCCGACCATCAAGACCATCTACTTCGAGGGTGGGGAGCCCTTCCTGTACTATCCGCTCCTTTTGAAGGGCATCGAGTATGCGAGAATCAGAGGATTCGATATAGGTGTGGTGACCAACGCATACTGGGCCAACAATGAGGATGACGCTTCTCTATGGCTTGAACCTCTTCTGGACAAAGGGATAGTCGATCTCAGCATCAGCATCGATGAGTACCATGGGACGAATGAGCCTAAGCGCAATGTGGAGAGGGCTGTTAAGGCTGCCAGGGAAGTCGGGCTCCCAGTCAATGTTCTGGAGATACAAGGCATAAAGGCGTATGATAGGGAAATTCCTGTACAGAGTGATGCAAATAAGTTGTACTTCAGAGGAAGAGCGGCTGAGAAGCTTGTGAAAAATGCTTCTAGATACCCCCACGACCAATTGGGGGGCTGTCCAGAGAACCCTCCCAACATTAGAAGGCTTCATGTCGATTGTTTCGGGAATCTACAGTTTTGCCAGGGAGTTTCCATAGGAAACATATGGATCCAACCCTTGTCCAAGATCGTGGTAACATTCGTTCCAGAGAAGCATCCGATAATCGGACCACTCATGAGGGGTGGCCTTTCCGAACTCTCTAGAACCTGCGGGATGATGCCTTCAGACAATTATGCTGACGCCTGCCATTTCTGCTATCTCATTCGGGTTGAGATGATCTCCAGGCGGATGTATAGGGGAATACTCAGACCACTTCAAACCTACGGTATGGAAGGAATGGACTGATAAGAGGCCCTAGTTCGACAGTCAGCGGTCAATGAACTGTGCTATGGCGCAGCCATTGGGCTCTATGACTTGAACCCCTTGATCGTTTCCGCCAGCTGGTTGAGCCTCTCCTGGACAAGCTGGTTGATGGTCCCCTCCTCCCAGCTTCCATCCGGCTTCCTCTCACCCGCCGATACGCCCGTGAGAACTTCTATACCCTCGTCGATGGTACTAATCGGCCAGATGTGGAATTTGCCTTCTTTGACCGCGTCCAAGACCTCCTGTTTCAACATCAGATTCTGGACATTGCTATGAGGTATGAGGCATCCCTGTTCTCCCGTCAAGCCTCTAGCCTTGCATAACTCAAAGAATCCCTCAATCTTCTGGTTCACGCCTCCAATGGCCTGGACCTCGCCCTTCTGGTTCACAGAACCCGTTACTGCGAAGTTTTGCTTGATGGGCTTTCCAGACAATGCAGAGAGCAACGAGTAGAGCTCGGTACTGGAAGCGCTGTCACCGTCCACGCCGCTGTATGACTGCTCGAAGACCAATCTAGCGGTGAGGCTCAGAGGCTTCTCTCTCGCGTAACGATCGCTCAAGAAACCGCTCAGAATGAGCACGCCCTTGGTATGCGTCGGGCCTCCCATCTCTGCCTCTCTCTCGATGTCTACTATACCCTTACGGCCAACAGAGATGCTAGCGGTTATCCTGGATGGTTTCCCGAAGGCGTAATCTCCCAAGCCAAGGACGGCCAGACCGTTCACCTGGCCAACCTTCTCCCCCTCGGTGTCCACCAGAATCGAACCTCGTTCCACCATCTCCTGCATCTTCTCCTGGATCAAGTTGGACCTGTACACCTTCTCCTCCAGCTGCCTGTCGATATGCTTCTTGGTGATTAGCTGGTCGCCCTCCTCCTTTGCGTAGAAGTTCGCCTCCCTTACGATGTCAGCGACCTCGGAGAACTGGGTGGAGAGTTTCTCCTTATCCGATACCATTCGAGAGGAGTACTCAATTATCGCTGACAATCCAGTAGGGTCCATATGATAGAGGTTCTCCTTCTCGCAGAGGGTGCAGATGAAGGACGCGTATCTCATGATGTTCTCCTCATTGCGGTCCATGGTGGTGTCGAATTCGGCCTTGACCTTGAACAGCTTTTTGAAGTCCTTATCCTGAGCGTACAGGATGCTGTAGATCATCGGATCTCCGAGAATGATCACCTTAGCCTCAAACGGGATCGCCTCTGGCCTGAGGGTCTTGGTCACCATGTATCCGAAGCGTTGGGCTGGCTCCTCTATCTCCAAACTCTCATTGGATATTGTCTGCTTGAGACTCTCCCAGACTATGGGATCCACGGCTAGGCGCTCGATTGGCACTACCAAGAAACCACCGTTCGCCCTGTGGGCCGCTCCTGCCCTGATCATCATGTAACTGGTTATTAGGGCACCGAACCTCGGTTCCTTCTCAATGGCCCCGAAGAGCCTGGGGTATGTGGGATTCCACTCCATTTCCACCGGGGCTCCCTCAAGATGAGAGTTGTCCACCACAAGGTTAACCATGTAATTCTCGGTAGGATCGGGCATGGGTGCCTGAGGAAATTGACCCTGGACTGCTTGGGGTTCCTGAAGAAGGATGAAGAGGTTCTCCAATATGTCCTCCTCCACCTCAGATAGGTACTGGATCACTCCATCACAGTCGCTGAAGAGCTCCCTGATGTTCGCCAGGAATGGTTCCATGACAAAGCGTGCAACCTCATTGTTCAGCTTCTTGATCCCTTCATTAGCCCTTCTCTCCAGCTCACGAAGCTGTCGAAAGGTGGTTCCAATCTTATCCTGAGTCTCCTTTCTCTTAACAAGGATCTGATTTCTAACATCCTCAGAAAGCTGGGCAAGTTGCTGCTCGGACACTGGCTGTCCATCTATAATAGGTACTAGCACCAATCCAATGGGTGACTGTTGAAGTTGGAAGCCTGATTCTGCTGCGGTGCGGCCGATCATGTTGGTCAGATTGTTACGCTCTCCCTCTATCGCTTCCAGTGTCTGGCTTCTCTTATCGGCGTACTCCTCGCTCTCGAAGGCCTGCTTCAGGCCTTCCCTCACCTCAGAAATGAAACGCTCTATGTTCTTCTTGAACTCCACTCCCCGGCCAGCTGGGAGCCTAAGCGCCCTGGGACTGTTTACATCCTTGAAGTTATTCACATAGCACCAGTCCGGTGGAGCGGGCATGTCCTTCGCCAAGTGCTTGATGAACTCTACTATCGCGGTCTTCCTTCCAGTACCTGGCATACCTGACACATAGATGTTGAATCCCTTTTCCTTGATGTTGAGTCCGAATTTAAGGGCCTTAACCGCCCTATTTTGGCCTATTATCTCCTGAAGAGGAGTGAGTTCCTCAGTCGACTTGCATTCGAAAGTCACGTCCTCACAAATATTGCGACACTCATGGAAAGCAAGTTCCTTTACCATCGGTTCCCCCCTTAATGTGAATAGGATGATTGCCCGCTTTATTTAAAGGACGTCTCAGCGACTATTTACCATACCACTGGAGCAATGTTTATGACCGCCGGATGGACACATATCGATGAAGGATTGGTTTCCTGACTTACCATGAATACTCGCTTGAAAAACCACTATCCAGATTTTAATATTTTTAATCATATACATAACCTACGAACAGCATTTATATAGTGTACACCACCTGCCAATTTATGTGACTGGGTTCGGGCTCAGACGTTCCCCGGCAATCGCCATCCTGTTGGCGCTGATCTGCGTCGTTGCAGTACTTCTGCTAATCGCCAATATAGGAAATGTCACCGATGAGGAAGGAGAGGGAATACTGGGACCTGCAGGGAACCTGATCGCAGAAAGAATCGCCGAGATTCTGTTCGTGTTCTGGATCGCGCTCTTCATCTCCTTTATGGTGATTAACTTCAAGGGAAAGGCCGGCACTCGCAAGGGGATAGAGACTAATGGAGGGTTCTCCTGGGCCGGGCCCCTATCTATCATGGTTCTGATCGGCTTCATTGTGGTCATCAAGATCCTGACTGGAGATAGTGGGGGAGGGGCTGGATCTGATGATGGCGAAGGTGGAGGTGGAGCGGGAGAGATAATTCCGGGAACGGGAGGTGGGGGACCGGAAAGCTATCTGATCTTTATAATCACTGCCGTTATAATCGGCGTAGTGCTGTTCATCGTAGTTAGGGAGCTCAGGTCCAGGAGGCCTCGTCCACCTACGATGACCTCAGATAATGAGATGAAGGTCATAATCGAGAGAGCAGTGGACTCATTGGAGGCAGGCGGTGACCCACGGACGGTAGTGTACAGAAGCTACATGAACATGTGTAACCTGCTGGAACGAAGGGGGCTTACAGACATATCCTATCTGACCCCGGGAGAGTTCGCATCGATAGCGGTCGGGGAGTTCCATTTGCCCCACCAGCAAGTGGAGGAGCTCACCCAGCTATTCGAGGAGGCTAGGTACAGCGATCATCTCGTGGGCGAAGGGATGAAGGAGCGGTCGATACGGTGCCTGAGGGCGATCAAGATATCTCTTGAAAATGAGAAGAGGGGATCCATTGGATCGGTATCTTGAGCGTTTGGATGACATTGAGTCATACAGCTGGGTTGATCGGTCGAGGGCAGCAAGGAAGAGAGCTTTCGACCTATTGGTGATAGTGAGCATCTCCCTATCACTCCTCGTCGTGCTCCTCCCAGCCATCGATATCATCGTGGAAGATCCCAATACCCGCTGGGCAGCACTAATCCTGATAGTAGTGGCCATGGCTATCCTCGTTCTCAGGCAGGTGGCGCTGGCAGAGCCGCCAGGGCCGAGCTTGACCGCGAAGAAAAGGATGAAAGGTTCCAGGGGTCCACTTGAAAGACTGAAGGAGTCGATCGATTCCGCCTCTGGAGGATCGAGCTATGGCCAGATGCTGTCCATGCTGGAGCTGAGAAGCGCTTTCAGGGGGAAGATCATGGTCATGAGGGGATATACAAGAGAAGAGCTGAATACCCTGATCAATGACCGATCAGCCCTTCACAGAGTGATCAGGGATGAGCAGCTTGAGCAGTTACTGAACATCGACCTCAAGAAAACCTATATGGTCAAAGATGGGAATCATGGCGGGGGGGAGTTTTGGCAAATGATCAACAAGCTTACGGATAAGGTGGAGGACTGGAGATGAGACTTGAACAGGTGGGGAAGACATGCAACGCGATAATGGACGAGATAGGGAAGGCGATAGTTGGCAAGAGAGAGATCATGGAGAGGGTCATTCTTGCCGTGCTTTGTGACGGGCATCTTTTGTTCGAGGACTTCCCAGGTCTGGCCAAGACCCTAATGGCCAAGTCATTCGCGGTGGCCAGTGGCTGCGATTTCAAGAGAATTCAATTTACCCCAGACCTGCTTCCCGCCGATATCACGGGCACCTACGTCTTCCGAAGGGATGGCGGCAGTTTTGACCTAAGAAAGGGGCCGGTGTTTGCAAACATCCTGCTGGCAGACGAGATCAATAGGGCTCCTCCCAAGACCCAAGCCGCTCTGCTGGAGGCCATGCAGGAGAAGCAGGTGACCTTGGAAGGGAATACCCACCCCCTGCCAAGACCTTTCATCGTTCTCGCCACCCAGAACCCGCTGGAGTACGAGGGAACATATCCCCTCCCTGAAGCTCAGGTTGACCGATTCCTTCTCAAGACGGAGGTAGGGTATCCCTCGGTCGAAGAGGAGAGGGAGATCCTTGACAGGAGGAAGGAAAGGAAGCGCGAGGAGGTTGACCTTGCTCAGGTGTGTTCCCCCGAAACCATAATGGAAATGCAGGCCGCAGTGGAGCAGGTCCATGTTGAAGACAGTATGCGTGATTACATTGTAAGTATCGTGGATGCTACTAGAAATAACTCTCAGCTGGAGGTTGGAGCGAGTCCTAGAGGCTCATTGGGGCTGATGAGGCTTTCTATGGCTTTGGCCGCCATCAACGGAAGGGACTACATCATCCCTGATGATGTCAAGAAGGTGGCGATTCCAGCCCTCGCTCATAGACTCATCCTGCAGCCCGATCCCTGGATAAAGGGTGTCAGGGCCGAGCAGATCCTGGGCCGCATACTCATGGAGATTCCCGTTCCGAAGGTGGAGTGAGTGAGGTTCGGCGGGGCCTATGCCCTTTTTGTAATGGCTATAGTGATCCTCGTGGTGGGATTCTCCACTAGGAACTGGGAGCTGATCAGTCTTGTGCTCCCAATTTCCCTTTATCTTCTCGTCGCTAGCCTTCTACGTCCCCCTTCAGACATATCGGTGGCTGCCGAAAGAGCGGTCGATTTGAACCGCGTTATGGAGGGCGACACAGTGGAGGTTGAGCTGAAGGTGGAGAACCGTGGAAGCCATTCCAGCCACATCGAAATCCATGATAAGATTCCCAGGAGTTCTACATTGATCCGGGGAAGCAATCGCCATCCAATCGCCCTTGGCCCGGGTCAGAAGGCGATGTTCCGCTACACGATCCGCCTTGATAGAAGGGGGAAGCCAAGAATTGGCCCGATCATTGTACGTTGGAGGGATCCCCTTTTCGTTTTTCAGGAAGAGAAATTCCTAGACGTTGAGAGTGGGCTTACGGTCATCCCTTATGTTCACGAAATCGGTCGACAAACGCTTTCACCCGAAAGGCTCCGCATGCCGGTTGGCAGCACCCGGTCAAGGCGTAGAGGTCTGGGGACGGACTTCCATTCGATTCGGGAGTACTTCCCAGGGGACGAGCTCAAGAGGGTCAACTGGAAGGCATCAGCCAGGATGGATGGACTGCTAGTGAATGATTTCGAGAGCGAGCGCAGTGGCGACATCACCGTCGTACTCGATGCAACTGGAGAGGACGAGTCCGCGTTGGGAAGGGAGACGATGGATAGGGCAATGGAGGCGGCGGTCAGCATCTCATCGAATGTTCTCAGGAACCGACATAGGGTGGGAATGGTCATAGTGGGACAATACATCGATACGGTTATGCCCGCATATGGGAGACGGCAGTTCTACCGCATCGTGGACCATGTGCTCTCGGTGGAATCGGGAGAGGTGAGATCGCTATGGAACACCCTGACCTCCCTGGAAGGGAGATTCCCATTCGAATCCACTCTGATAATCGTTTCGCCTCTTACTGGGAGAGGAGTGATCGAAGGTGTGAAAAAACTTGTAGCGAAGGGACATAGTGTGGCCATTGTGTCTCCATCTCCCATTGAGATGGAGAGGAACAATCTGCAACCATCGACCTCATTGGATCTGGCATATCGCATATGGAGCGTAAGGAGATCGAACCTGGTGTCCGAGCTCAGGAAGTACTGCAAGGTGTACGACTGGAATACCTATGAGCCTCTGGAAAAACACCTGATGGAGGTGAGAAGATCCGGGACGGGAAGGCCTTCGGCCTGAAGCGAGCCCTCATCGTTATGAAGTTGATGTCCATTCTTTTTGTGGAGGTAGCCAGCCTCATTGCACTAGTCCAGAGACCCTCAGAGGATCTACCCTGGATACTTGTAGCGACTGGTTTGGTGTTCTTCATGGGAGCTCTGTTGCTTTTCGATAGGATATCAAGTTTCACGCTGGTAGCGGGCGTCCTGATAATTGTGGATCTCATGGTCGCATCCATTGTCAGGGGATTCGACGTCCTTTATCTGTGGTCTTTGCTTGCGATCGGGATCTTCTCCATCATACTGGGCATTGCAGCGGCAGGTCAATCGAGGATCGTTAGTGGCATAGCTGAGATGGATGAAGACCAGGAACGGTATCTACTGAGGGAGGTACTGAGATCTATTGGTATCTCTCTCCTAGCCATATTCGGGGTAATGGTGCTTTCCCTGGCAGTCCTTTCATTGACATTCCTAGCAGAGATTGGTTTGTCCTCCGCGGCCGCCTTGGCTGCCTTGGCGATAGTCACCATGGTGTCGCTCGGAGCCCTGGTTGCAATGAGGGAGAGGATCTGAACCACTAGGAGACCTCTACCGCGACCTCATTCCTTCGGAGGAAACCAGGGGTAAATGGGGGATTGTATCGCAATAGAAATGGTTCACCCCGAGTCGATATTCCCTCCCCACCGATGATGTCCAGGAGAACCTCGACCTTCTCCTTCACTACTTCCCTGCTGGAATGTCCCCGGAACCTTAGGACGGCAAGAGTTCTCCCCTTGACCTCGCTTATGATGATACGCTCATCCATAGGCACGGGGATGGTGTCGATGGTGTATCCAGCTGGCATGATGAATGACATCGCACCCTTGTCTGAGATTACAGGTGCGGTCATGGGGATCTTCTCGAAGTACCTCTCGGCGTTGATTACTGGTGCGGTCATGGGGATCTTTCTTCTTGAGCGATTGTTGCCACTGATGTACCTGAAGAGTATTCCAAATGCATCGCCATCGGTCATTCCCTCAACGGTTGCCATTGTTATCGTCTGATAGCGTCTGATCTCTACATTTCCCAGGACCCTGAGGACATCATACTCTGGAGATTCCACCATATTCTCTGATATCTATTCGAGCATGACATTTATTAATGATGCCCACTTCACATTTCATGGAGGGTGAGCCGTGGACCAGTTCAAAGAAACCAACCGCAAGCGATGGGATGAGAGGGTACACCAGAACGCAGCTTCTAGGTTCTATGACCTAAAGGGTTTCAAGGAGGGTCATACAAGTCTCAAGAGTATCGAGATCGGAGAGCTGGGAGACGTTTCTGGAAAAAGTATTCTTCACCTCCAATGTCATTTTGGGATGGACACCCTTTCCCTGTCTAGAAAGGGAGCTAAGGTGACGGGGGTCGACTTCTCTGGAGAGGCGATATCACTCGCCCGATCGCTTTCCGAAGAGCTTGGAATTAGTGCTAGGTTCATCCAGTCAGATATTTACAAGCTCAATGAGGTGCTGGACGAGGAATTCGATATCGTGTTCACCAGCTACGGCGTGCTATGCTGGCTTCCGGACATCGATCGGTGGGGGGAGATCGCCGCGTCATTTGTCGCCCCGGGCGGGTTCTTCTACATCGTGGAGAACCATCCGTTCGGGATAATGATCGACGAGAACGTCGAGGACCGATTTCAGGTTAGCTACCCCTACTTCTGCAATGAGGCTTTGAGATTCGAGGACGAGGGGACTTATATCGATCCGGATCAAAGGCTGGAGAACAAGCTGAGCTACGAGTGGATGCACACCATGGGGGGAATAATCAACTCGCTCATACGGAACGGTCTGGTCATCGAGTTTCTGCACGAGTTCCCCTTTGGTTTCTTCCCAATTCACCCCTCTATGAATGAAGGTGAAGATGGCTATTGGTACTTCAAGGATGAGAATTTCAACGTTCCGATGATCTTCTCATTGAAGGCGTGCCGTCCCAGATGATTGCTTATTATAATCGTTGGGTTCTTTCTAGACATTAATGGCAGACAGAACATCACTTGGAAAAGAGGATGCAAGAATGTTCATCCTTATGGGATCGATTCTCTTTTCTTTGGGTCTGGTAGTTCTACTGATCACAAGAATTGCGGGCATAGGGATGACCGCGATAGGTGGATTCTTACTGGCAGTGGGGGTCTTTAACTATCTGAAGCAGCACTGATGCCATTTTGAAAATTCGATGTTCTCTCAAGAGACAGATCACGAGGTTGTCATATGAGGACAATTCTCACCTCACTCTTTGATTGATGCGCCCCTTAGAATATATCAAACATTTCCCTCCGCAAGTGTAATGGCTGATGTCATGCAATTTAATTCTGAGGAAAAATGGTTGGAAGAATGGAGACCCAAGACAATCTGAGAAGGTTCTTCAGTTCACAATCCCTTGGAGTTCTGGCTACTGAGGGAGATGGCAAGCCGCACACCAGCCTGGTGGCATTCGCATTCACCGAGGATCTTAAAAAGATCATATTCGCAACTACACGCGCTTCGAGGAAGTGCTCCAACATCATTTTTAATCCGAATGTGGCAATGCTTGTGGATAACAGGGTAAACACTATTATGGATTTCAAGGACGCCATGGCAGTTACCGCCTTGGGAAAGGCCAGAGAACCCAAGGGAGTGGAGAGGGAGGGGCTTCTAAGGCTCTACATGGAAAGACATGACTACTTGGGCGACTTCGCGGAATCGCCCACCATCGCATTACTGGTGATAGATGTCGAGATGTACAACATCGTGACGCGTTTCCAGAGGGTGCTGGAGTTGAAGATGCATGGGTGAACTGGTGATTTCCCTGGATTCTATCCAGGAGGAAGACAGGGGCAGATGTGGTGGAAAGGCCACCTCATTGGGGTCTCTGGTTCAAAGGGGCTTCAGAGTTCCCCTGGGCCTCTGCGTGACGACGGACGCTTATAGGGAGTTCCTGAGAAGAACCCCCATCAAGGGAAAGATGACCCTGGAACTATCCAGAAAAATATTTGAGGAGATGCGATGGGAAGAGATGTGGGATCTGAGCCTTCGTATGAAGACGCTGTTCCTCAACACAGCCCTCCCGGGAGATCTCGAGAAAGCATTACTCCAGAAGCTCAATACTCTTGAGGCGGACCCCGTGGTCGTGAGGTCTTCTTCCCTTGCTGAAGACAGTAGTAGCACCTCTTTCGCCGGGGTCCATGATTCCTTCGTAAATGTGCAAGGAACTTCAAAGATTATGGACCACCTGCGAATGGTCTGGGCCTCGCTATGGTCGGATCGGGCATTCCTTTATCGGCGAGAGCTTGAGCTTGATCTCGAGAGCAGTGCCATGGCGGTGCTCGTACAGAAGATGGTAAAAGGGGAAAGGTCGGGTGTGATATTCTCCCGCGATCCAGACGATGAAAACCTGGCTATGTTGGAGGCTGTCCCGGGCATGAACCAGGGAATGGTGGACGGTACGGTGCCACCAGATAGGTGGACGATCAACCGCTCATCAGGGGAGATCGTGAGCTTCACTCCTTCATCTCGAGACAAGATGGCTGTGCCCGCTTCGGAGGGGATTGAGTATCGGAATATTGGTGACAAGGGAGCGGTCAACATGTCAGATGAAGATGTGAAGGAGGTTTTCCAGAGGGCTTACTCCATCGAGAGATTGTTCAAAGCCCCTCAAGACATCGAGTTCACCTTTGATGATCATGAGCTATTCATCCTTCAGTCGAGACCGATCACCACTATCACTGAAGACGGGCAAAGGGCGTGGTATCGGACCCTTAGACGCAGTTTCGATAACCTGATCGCGCTCAAGGAAAAGATAGAGGGTGAGATTCTACCGGATATGATAGATGAATCTCGCAAACTGGAGTCCATCGACCTTGCCATAATATCAGACGAAGAGTTGGCAGGTGAGATTGAGAATAGGAAGGCCATTTTGGACTCTTGGGAAGAAGTGTACAAAGATGATCTGATACCATTTGCCCATGGCATGAGGCTTTTCGGAGAGGTCTACAACGCTACCATGAAGCCAAAGGACCCGCATCAGTTCCTAGAGGTGCTGGCTTCCGATGATATGCTGAGCATTCAACGCAATAAAGCCCTCGTGGGAATAGCCAAGAGAGCGGCCCAAGATGAGGAATTGTTGAAACAGATCAGATATGGGAGGGTCGAAGATTCCTCATTGAGGGAGGAAATGGAACTGATAGTGAAGAATATGGGAGGTAGACTCCGAGGCTCCTCCAGTACCATTGAGGGACTCGGCAGGATCATAGTCCAGATGGTGGAAATTGGAGATCTTGATCGCGAGGAACGGGTAAGAGTCGATGAACTCGAGAATCAATTTCTGGCCGAATTCTCGGGAAACGAAGTGGAAAGGGCCAAGAAACTCCTTGATCTAGGACGGACCAGCTATCGTCTCAGAGATGATGACAACATTCTGCTGGGAAGGATCGAGGGGGAACTGGAAAGATCGAAGGTGGAGGGGATCTCAAGGATCGCCGATAAGTCGCCTGATCTGAAGTCCATTCCTCTGACCTCTATCATTGGCCTGCTTCGAAACCCTGAGATGGAGTTGGAATTCAATGAGGAGAAGGTAGAGAGTGAGCAGCACCTCAAATCCAGACAACTCGTGGGCCAGCCAGCCATAAAGGGGATCGCGACGGGAAGAGCAAGAGTCGTTATTGATGAGGAACAACTTTTCGATTTCAAGAGGGGGGAAGTGCTGGTCTGCGATTCGCTTGATCCTAACATGACATTCGTGGCTCCCCTTTGTTCGGCAATAGTTGAACGAAGGGGTGGGATGCTCATCCACGGCGCGATAATCGCCAGGGAATATGGCATTCCCTGCGTGACCGGGATACCCGACGCCACCGAGGTCATAGAGACTGGTGATAAGGTAACCGTTGACGGTTTCTTGGGGATAGTGACCGTCGACCGAATGAAATGAAGGGCCTATTCTGCAAGAATGATCGTATGGCATGAATCTGGTCTTTCACATCACTATTTGAGGAGCATTAAATAAGGGATGACCTCAAATCTTACATTGTTGAAAGCAAGAACTTCACTTCTAGTCCTGTTCATAGCGGTGATCATAGCACTCCCGATAGTGTCAGCCCATGTTCCTAACTTTCCCGAGGGCAATGATACCCTCGACACTGCACTTCATATCGATGATCCAGCCAAATCGATTGTGGTTTATTCCAACCTCCACCATAATGATGAGGCACAATACTACAGCTTCCACATTGAACAAGGCGGGAGGATCTACCTGGGAATGTTAATTCCAATCAATTCAGAGGAGGGCTATATACCCAGCTTCGTACTGATGGGGCCCGGATTGGGAGAAGAAGGTGAGCTTCCCTCCTTCATAGAAAGACCTGAAGATGCTGGATATATCGTTATCGAGGGAATGCTCCCGGAACAGGGTGAGTATGAGGGGTTCTCACCCAGTACTTTTTACGAGCTGGCAGAAATTAACATAAACGCACCAGCCGGGGGTGAATATTATGTTGCCGTATATTCCGAGGAGGGAGAGGGCAACTATGCTCTTGTCGTGGGTTATATCGAATCCTTCACCATCATTGAATTCATCAGGGTTCCCCTTGACCTGATTGTCGTGTACCAGTGGGAAGGTCAAAGCCTTCTAGAGGTACTCTCTCCGTTCATCATCACTGTAGTGATGGGACTCATCCTGATGATGTACGGGATGAGAAAGCGGGGCTTGGAGGTGCCCATCTATGGGCTGGTGGGTGCGATAGCGGGACTCTTCTTCGTAGGGAGCTCTGCCATTATGCTCTACCAGATGATATACGCACTGAATCAGGTGCCAGCCAACTCGCAGATCATCATAACATTATTATTCACGCTAGTACCACTGATCATGGGAATCGCGATTATCAGGATCGGACTCATGGGATCTAGAAAGCCCTCCAGGGGGATCAGAGCCACCATGTTCATCATCGGTATCCTCGCTCTGTTCGTGTGGGCTGGTTACTTCGTCGGACCGGCTCTGGCCATCATTGCGGCAGTACTTCCCGTCTCCATCGCCTCGCGAATTATCAGAATCTAGATAACGCAACTCTAATATTCTGAAACCATCAATACTACACCCATGGCGGTCTGTCCACATTGCAAGGGAGAGGTGACCAAGGACAATGTGGAGGTGGAGGAGGTTGTGAAGATCAAACCGTTCAAGATGAGGAACTTCATGTTCATCTGTCCCCACTGTTATAGCGTTCTTGGGTTTGCCAGCAATTTCTAAGGATCTGCAAGTACTGGGTTCGATAGAAGGTTGTCTGGTCAGTTGGAGATGATAGTATCGAAAGAGATGAAGAGACCTATCAGGGGAAGCTGACGATTGTTCCAATGCGATGGGAACATGCAAGAGATATCACCGACTGGCACTATCCTGGATTCTACTCATTCTACGATCTAAGAAACTATCCTGAGGACATCGAGGAGATCTTTGATGAAAGTAAATGGGGAACCAACCTATTCTCTGTCCTGAACGGAAAGGGAGAACTGTTAGGGGAACTGTCCTTTCAGGAAGAAGGAAATGAGCTGGAAATTGGCATAGCAATGAGACCAGATATGGTGGGGAGGGGGATGGGTAAAACCCTTCTCCAGGCAGGGATGGATTTCGCAAGGCACAGATTCGAATTCGACATTTTCAGGATTGGAGTATGGAAGCTTAACGGCAGGGCGATAAGGGTTTATGAGAGAGCTGGATTCCAAAGTGAAGGAGAATTCTTCAATGATATTGAGGGAATCGAATATCGATTCATTAGAATGACGAGGAGAAAAGACCTCTAATCACTTTCTGGATCCAAGAGATCCATATCATACATTACATATCTCGATTCCTTCATCCCAAGCCTTTGATAGACCTCCCTAGCAGATGCATTCTCTCGGTCAACATACAGCCTCAGCCCAACAATATCAATCCTTTCACGAGCCATAGAGCGAATCTTTTCGAAGATTGAGGAGAATATTCCTTTGCCTCTCCAATCCTTGTAAACGTAGACGCTCTGGACCCACCAGAAATACCCATTCCTCCAGTCACTCCATTCCCTCGTTATCAGGCACTGACCGATCATTCGTTCATTATCCTCGACGATTAAGTAGAACCCTCTGTCTGAACTGCTCAAAACGGTTTCCACGCCCTTGAGCGCCACTCCTTCTTCAAGACTCATCCCCTCAGTCTCAAGGGCGAGTTGAATGTTATTCTTGACAATCATCAGTGTATCAGATTTGCGTGCTTCCCTTACAATCGGTCCGATTTTCACACCTCCATGTAGTTCATTTGCCACAGTTGACCAAGGCAGTGACGACATCTGCATTCGTACCATGAGATTGGCCCACCGCAGCTCGGACACCTCCATTTTGAATTCTGCTGCTCGAGCCAGCCAGATTCATCCTTGTGAAATTGGATAAGATTCTCCCTGAGATCCTCCCCCTGTCCTGGGCGAAAGCACTAATTTCCTCAAAAGATCTGCAACCCAAATTCTGGAACTCTACGCAATTGAAACAGGTCTCGATACCTTTCTTTTCCATGCACTTGCGGATCTCGCATGCCCTACAGTACATCCAGAGCTGGTCGTAAGGACCTCGATAACCCGAGCAGTGAATATCTTCTTTCGATGCCCTAGGTTGATTTGAAAGCTCCTCTAGAAGCTCGCCACCATCTTGGAAGGACCGGAATATAGTGCAGGCTCCACAATAGGCCCCGCATATCCCGGCAGGTCTTCTATCCATCAGGTTGATATTACACTCCCATCTACTTTTTTACATTGGTGAGGGATGAGAAATAAGTAATCTATTCATTAAGGATCATAGGCCCAGAATATGCTTCTTCTTGGCTTCGAACTCCTCCTCTGTATTATGCCCTTGTCCTTCAGCTCTGCCAATTTCTCGAGCTCGTCCATGTAGTCTGGCTCTTCATCTGACATATCATCTGGATTCTTATCGCTTTGCTGCTGAACCACTGCTTTCTGCTGAGCGCTAAGTGCCATTCTCCTCTTTATTCAGCCTTCGTGTCCTTCTTCTTGCTCCGCCTCTACCGACCGGTCTCAAATCCTAGGGCATTATCGTACCTCTATGAGCCCATTCTCAAGTTGACACTGCTTAGTATATCCGATTATGTAAGAATGAAGCCTTTCCAGTATGATATCGTAATGGTGCGCAATAGTAAAGGATCAGAGAGAGAACGGAATATATGGATCGAGTATATCTGGCCATATGATGTAGACCAAGGCGAACAGTATCACGATTATCTGGATGATCAGGAAGACGGCCACCAGTTTGAACTTCAATTTCTGTGTCTTGTGCCGGAATCTCTTCATCCCCGCATAGGCACCGAACGGACCGAAAAATGAGGCTACCAGTAGTTTGCTCTCTGAGACTCTCCATTTCTGATTCATTGCACGCATCTTATCGCTCCTGAAAAGAAGGAACGAGTACATGTTCAGTATGAACACGACCGAGACCAGAATGATGAAGTACAGCGAGTCCATGACTAGGGATTAATGCATTCTAGCAGATATAAATGTCACTGACTTGACATGTTATCTAAAGATGAGGTCTCTATCGCGCATCTCAAGTGCAGTGAAGGATTCCGATAGCGGTCAATCCTTTCTTCTAAGACGGATTCGCACCGATCATCCTTGGGCACTCTTTTCCTTGCGACTGACCATCCTGGTCTTGATCGACTGGGTCAACACATAGGAGACCACTCCCGCTGTTACCACCGGCACCATCTCACCTGTGGATAGACCTAGGAACATCATGGCAAAGAGACTGATGCTAAGGGGTATTGGAAGGATGACAGCGGGAATGGCAGCGGCCAAAGCCCCCGCCGAGAGCGCGATCGGAATCTCGGGAAACAGCAGGGTGAATATTGTTCCCAGGGTCCCACCCATAAAGAATGTGGGGAAGATGGGACCGCCTACGAAGCCGGTTGCAAGGGCTCCCGAAGTGGCGAGGATCCTCGCAATGACCGCCAGCAAGAGAACGACTATGCCAATGGTCGAGGCGAACTCGAAAACGTGGGCAAGTTCCTCCAACCCGAAGAACAGGGAGAGTGGAAGTGCGAAGGCAAGAGTCCCTAATAGAAAGCCCATCATCGTGCACTTGATAAGTGGTCTCCCCTGCAATGGTTTCAATAGACTCTTTATCAACTTCATACTAAAGACGAAGATTAGACCAAAACATGTCCCCACCAGACCAAAGAATATGCCCAGGAGGATATGCCAGGTCTGGAAATCATATGAGGGGAGGTTGATGAAGCCTATCTCTGGGTTAACACCGATCAGGGTGTAGAAGATGGCGAACCCTGACACTGCTGCTATGGAATCCATGGCGAGGGCCCTGGTGAACTCGCGCCTGCTCGGATTCGAGAGTTCCAAGGCCATCATAACCCCAACGAAGGGAGATGTGAACAGACCGCCGAACGCCCCGCTAACGCTGGCGATGAAGGTATCTTTGCTATCCTCCTCGGAGAATCCTCTCCTCTTGGTAATCACGGAAGTCAGGCCGCCCGCCATCAGTCCTGCTGGAGCTTCAGGTCCAAGGCTGAATCCGCCGATAAGGGTTATGAATCCATTGAGGAGCTTCCACGACACCTTTGAAGCTTCGATTTCCCCGGTCATCATTGACTCGAAAATATTGTCCTCTCCAAAGCTAACGAGGTGGTAAATGAGTCCCACCAACAGACCGGCCATTGTGAATAGAGGAATTATCCACCAAGGCATTCCAAAGGGTTCGTAGTTGATCTCTGGCCAAATTAGGCTTTTAACTGTGTTCACTCCAACGATGTAGAGAAGGATACCGACGGAACCAAGGGCTCCAAGAATCGCAGCCCAGATAAGCAGCTGCCAAAGTGCTCTCTCTTTATTGTGAAGATCCTCGATTCAACTCACTCCCCTTGCCCTTACCCGAATAATTGGCCAGCATTATTCTTAAAAGGTATCGCTTCTTTGATTTATTAGATTTCACAAGGAATCCACCTTGCTATAAGATGATTATATAGAAGATAGGACAGATTCTGAAGTCTGGATGGTCGGGGGGCATTGTGATGGACGTTGTCCTCACAATAAGAATTGCGAAAGGCGGTTTCGATCATAGCACTCCCTATGACTTCCTCGATGCCCAGGATGGATCTCATTTGTAGTAATCGAATTGAATTATCCTAGGACCCATATTAGGGGGAAAAAGATGGTGGACCGAGCGGGATTTGAACCCGCGGCCTCTGCCTTGCGAAGGCAGCGATCTTCCACTGATCTATCGGCCCTTTCGACCACACAAACGGAAGGTTGGATATAACTCTTTCCCAACCAACCCATGGGCCAGTTAGAGATTGACTAATTGCATCTATCCAGACAAGAATCTTCACACTAGCATCATCAAATCATATTCACTTTCTCATGTCTTCGAAAGGTAAACCCTATATCTCAGTAATATTATGGTTTCCAAATGGTCTCTCGCAAAAGAAAGGTCGCAATGCTGTCGGTGTACAGCAACACCTTCCTTGTAGTCCTCAAATTCATCACCGGATTCCTAATGGGTTCTGTCAGTGTTATTTCTGAGGGCATACACTCAGCGATTGACCTGGTCGCTGCAATAATCGCCAATTACTCAGTCAAGAAATCTGAGGAACCTGCGGACGAGAGGCATCCCTACGGCCACGGCAAGTTCGAAAACTACGCGGGAGTGATAGAGGCCATACTCATCTTCATCGCAGCCGCCATAATTGTCTATGAGTCAGGACTGAGACTGATCTTCGGTTCGGAGGTAGAGTTCCTTATAGCGGGACTTGCGATAATGGCCCTCTCGGCCGTGATAAATTATTTTGTCTCAAGAAAGCTGTATCAGGTTGGGAAGGAGGAGGACTCCATGGCACTTGTTGCAGATGGTCTCCACCTCAGGACCGACGTCCTCACATCAATTGGTGTTTTCCTAGGTCTGATGGCCATAACCATCACAGGATGGACCTTTCTGGACCCTATTATCGCGATAGGGGTGGCGTTGCTCATAGTGAAGGCTTCAATAGACCTCACAAGGGAGGCTAGTAAGGGGCTTGTGGATGAAACACTACCTGATGAGGACCTTGGTAAGATTGAGACTGTGCTTTACAATCATAGAGAGTACTTCGAAGGATTCCACGCACTCAGGACTAGAAAATCTGGTGCAGAGAGATTCATTGACCTGCATCTGGTGATGAGGCCAGATGTCAAGCTCAATGATGCCTTCCGAGTATGCCGCCATCTTGAGGATGAGATAAGCGGAAGCATGCCCAAGACCAATGTAATGATTAGATGCGAGCCATCAGACTTTGAGGACCTAGAGGGCCATCTGGGAGATTATTACCTTATTGACAAAGAGACTCGAGAGACAGATTTCAAAGACAAGAAGGATTGATCATTTTCAGATCTTTATGCCGAGGAGCAGCTCAGCCTTCGCTACTGTCCTGTCGACGATCTCTGGAGACTTTCCCACGTAGTTCTTGGGATCCATCACCTTCTCAAGCTCATCATCGGATATCAGAGAAATGACCTCGTCATTATTCCTTAACGTCTCCATTAGATGGACGTCCTTTTCATCGGCCTCCATGCTCGCTCTACGGACAATCTCGTGAGCTACCTGACGTCCCATGCCCTTCTCTACGAGGGCGATCATCACAGCCTCAGCCATTATCTTTCCCTTGGCCATGGCCAAGTTGGACAGCATCCTATCCTTGTTCACCGCTAGGAAAGAGAGCATTTTCCTTGTCTTGGCCAGGATGTCATCGGTCAGGACTATGACATGTGGTATGATGAATCTCTCTGCGCTTGAGTTGGTAAGATCCCTCTCATGCCAGAGGATCATATTCTCATAGGTAGGTGTGACGAAGGATCGGACTATTCTCGTTAGGCCGCACACGTTCTCGGAGATCACGGGGTTCTTCTTATGTGCCATGGTCGAGCTTCCCACCTGCTTCTCGGCATCGAAGGCCTCGCATACCTCTTGGATCTCACTCCTTTGCAGGTTGCGAACCTCAGTTGCGTACCTCTCACACGAGGTACAGATGCTTGCCATCAGTGTTATGAGTTCCGTGTATCTGTCTCGGCCAACGATCTGGGTAGCGACCTCCTCCACGCCGATGCCCAAATCCTTCATGACCAATTCCTGGATCCGGAAGAAATGCTCACCCAGGGCAGCGCCTGTGCCCACAGCTCCCGACATCTTCCCTACGAGGATCCTCGCACTCACTTCGTTGATCCTCTCCCTGTACCTGATCATCTCAGCGAGATATCCAGCAACCTTGAAGCCAAAGGTGATTGGAATGGCATACTGGCCATGGGTCCTTCCTACCATCACCGTACCTCGATGCTTCTTGGCCACCGTTGCCAGCGAAATGATGAGCTCGTCGATATCCCTTGAGATTATCTTCAGAGCCTCACCAAGTTGAATCGCCGTCGCCGTATCTATGATGTCATTGGAAGTTGCCCCAAGGTGGACGAATCTTCCTGCATCTCCACATTGCTCTGTTAGGGCCCTGACAACAGCCATGATATCGTGCTTAGTCTCGTCCTCGATCTCCTTGACCCTCTCTATTTTGATATGCTCTAAATTGGCCTTTCTGGCGATCTCACTAGCCGCCTCTCTAGGTATGTTGCCGACCTCTGCATGGGCCTTGGCAAGAGATACTTCCACTTTTAATAGAGCCAGGAGCCTGCTCTCTTCGGCGAATATCGACTTGATGTCGTCCCTTCCGTACCTGTAGTCTAGAGGGCAAAGAAGCATTTCCTCACTTTGAGGAGATTAATATGGTCGGACTTTAAGCTTATGGTGAGGCACCCCAGCATGACGTCAGTAAGTGAAGATAGGGACAAAAGAATAAAATGTGAAATAAGGATATCATACCCGGCGTTCAACTTGAGCGAATACGAGACTGGCAAGACCCCCAGCGAAATACTGGATTTTCTGAGATCTTCGGGAGGCCATTCCCTGCTGATCAAGGGCAGGGCTGGAACGGGCAAGACCACCTTGGCACTTCAGATCATTGAAGAGTTGGCGGAGGAGCAGGTGGACTATTACCTGTCGACGAGGGTATCTGACGAGTCTCTTTACAGGCAGTTCCCGTGGCTCAAGGAGAAGGCTAAGAGGAACGAGATACTGAAGGCGGGTAAGATCTTCCTCACCAAGGCAAGACCTCCCGAACCCAAGAGTAAGGATAGTGAACAGGATTCCGTACTCAAGGCGGCCCAGGAACTCATTAGCGCCTTCACGGGAAAGAACGGGGAGTATAGCGTTGTCCGCTCTGAACTGCAGAAGCTGGAAGGGCAGATAGAGTCTGGAGAACTAGGTGACCTCGATGGCGAGGACTTCTCTCTGGAGTATGACGAAAGCTCAGTGACACTAGATTTCGGAATAATGCTTCCGGAACTGGAGCTGGCTTATGATCTAGCCGAGTCTCATCTCCCCAAGAGGTCGCTAATGGTCATCGACAGTATTGAGGCACTATCGGAGAAATACGGCATAACCGCCCAGCGGATCATGTCAACGCTCCAGAAGGATCTTGTCGAGAGTTCGGGTACCAATGTCGTCTATGTGATGGAAGCCTGGGAGAACACTGACCTCGATTACCTAGGCGATGGTGTGGTAATACTTAACTCAGAGGAGCACAAAGGTCGCAGGATGAGGGAGGTAATCACAGAGAAGCTCAGGGGCTCGAAGATAGACCGATGGAAGTACATGTTCACACTTCTGAACGGGAGGATGCACATCTTTGATCCAGTTTGGCCTGGAATGCCTGAGCAGTTCAACCCTCACTACCCGGTCAATGATCCCAACCCTAGCAGAGTCTCTTCCGGCAACGAGAACATCGACACTGTTTTTGGCGGGTTCCCGCGAGGGGCGATATCCTTGATAGAGGTGGGACCAGACGTGCCCCAGGAAGCCGTGAAGAGGATCGAACTCTCTCTGGTTGCGGATTTCCTTTCTAAGATGAGAGGGATCGTGTGGTTCCCCTTGACTTCAATGAACTACAATCTGTTCAACCAGCAGATAAACCAACTCATCAACCCCGATTGTGTGAACAAGTGCCTGAAGATCCTTCATCATGACAGCTACACAGAAACTGGATATCCATTCATCAATGTGGTCGAGGGAACCGATGCGTCCCACGATCTCAAATGGAACTCCCTGAAGTACCTGCTCTCGGGCAGCACCTCTCCACATCTCTCCCTGCTGGGCTACGATGCTTTGGAATCTATCTACGGCCCCGATGTCATGAACTCCACTGCGGGCCATCTAGATGCCATGAGGCGTTTGGGTAATGTGATCGTGGCGGAGGCCACCAGCTCATCCAACTCCCTGAAAGCATTGGCCAACCAATCTACCGTTCATATCAAAATAGAGAGCCTATCGGGAACGGTGATGATCTGCGGCGATAAGCCACATACCAAGTACCACTACCTAGAGTTTAATGATGATAGACTTAGACCCAGACTTATACCCATGGTCTGAATATTACTATCAGCATTGATATCCTCACAATAAATGTTTTAAGAAGAGTATCAACTAAACCAAGATGATGGGCAGTGGTTCCTTGAACGAAGGTCAGATATCACGTTTAATAGCTGACGAATATGCAGCGAGGATACTCAAAGCCACGTACCAGCGTCCCATGTCGGTGCAGCAGCTGAGCAGGATGTGCGACATCCCAATTGCGGTGGCCTATCGACGCATCGGAGAGCTGGAGGAGCATGGTCTGGTTCGCTGCGTGAGGCAGGAGGAGGTGTACAGAGGAAAAAAGGTGAAGTTCTTCTCCTGTGCTGTCAAGCTGGTCAAGTACCTATTCGACCAAGGTGATTTCACCATCGAGGTCGATTGGATCCCTGAAGAAGAGCTCTCTCCTTGTGAAGAGCTTGGCGCGGAGGGATGATCAACCCTCGAAAAATAGTCACATCAAATGAATGGTGTTATGATTTCGATTCTCCAGGAGTGTATTCCAAGACCATTCTAGGACTTTGATATAGAACCGTTCTTATTAATATCCTATTTTGTATTCACCTAAAAAGGAAAGGTTCAGTCTCAGGGGATTGGAATATGGATATGCTGAAGACCTCTCAGCTGTTGACCGACGAGTACTCCGTGAAGATACTTGTAGCCACTCTTCGGTGTCCCCACAGTGCCCAGGAAATCTCCAATGAGTTTGCGATACCGATTGCCGCATGTTACCGGCGCATCAAGGAGTTAGAGAGATTGGGGCTTCTAGAATGTACTGAGCGCCGCCTCTCCCGGCAAGGAAAACGCATTTCGTACTACATCTCCCTGCTGAAGAACGCATATGTCTTTTTCGAGAGCGGGAAACTTCGGGTGCGCTTCCAACTCAAAACAGGCGGTGCGGACCGCTACGGTGACGGATGGCACGACATAGATATCACCACCTATAACGAGACCTCCGAGGAGACGAGTGAGGAGGAGCTCGAGAACGGTGATGACAGCGAGAATAACTGAGGCTGGCCTACTCCACATCAGGCTCGTTTTCACCGAAAGGGTTATAAACGAAACTCATTATGTCCACCTTGCTTCCATTTCCTAAATAACCGAGTGTGAACTTATGACCGAACTCTTGGAGGACCTTGAAAAAAAGAGACAAGCCAGCAATTATGAGGCTGAAAAGCACAAGCAGGTGCGAGATCAGCTCAACGAGGAGACCAAGAAATGGGTGGAGACCAGGGATGAGCTCAATGCCAAGGTCCGCGAGCTCATCGAGGAGGCCTCCAAACACAGAGAAACCAGGGATCAGTTGAACGCCAAGGTCAAAGAGGCCAAGGCACAACGGGATGATTGGAACAAGAAGGTCAGCGATCTCAACGATACGGTCATGCAGCTCAAGAAGGACAACATGCCAAAGGAAGGGCCTCCCATCAAGAAGCTCAAGAAGGAGCTCAAGAACATGGAGTTCAAGCAGATGACCTCAGTCCTATCTCCTGAGAAGGAGAGAGAGCTCATCGATCTCCTCTCTGATATGCAGGCGCAGATCAAGGAGAGGGAGAAGTCCATGGAACAGAACTCAGAGATCAAAGAGGCCATCAAGGAACTGAGGGAAGCTAGAGACAAGGCCGAAGATCACCACAAGCAGGTGGGCGTGCTTGCTGAGAAGGCACAGTCTGAGCATGACTCAATGATAGATCTCTATGAGAAGGCCGATGAGATGAGAAAGCAGGCCGATGAGGCTCAGGAGAAATTCATCGAGTGCAAGCTGAAGGCGGACGAGGAACACAGAAAGCATATCGATTTCATCCGCCAGGTGCACGATTACGACAAGATAATCACTGGTCTCAGACAGAAGGTTCGTAAAGCAAAGAAGAAGAAGGAAGAGAGCGATGCTAAGAAGGAAGCGGAGGAGATCTTCGAAAAATTCAGGAGCGGCGAGAAGCTTTCCACCGAGGACATCATGGCGCTTCAAAAATCTGGGTATCTATGACCTCTATTTTTGCCAATTGTTAAGATATCTTAATGTTTTCTTACTTAAAGATTCCTTCATCAAGGTATGTTTAAACGGCAAAGGTTATATAGTGTTAAGTTAATTATATTGTCGGGAAGTTCTGGGCTAGTTGTAGAGTGCATCCCATCCCTTCTGACAGGCTAGCCCTTCCCAACCCTTTTTTCTAACATCGCTTACGAACAAAGACCTTTGTATGTAAACCTTAATTACAAAGTTCGTAATTTGAGCCGTGAAAGGTGCAAGAACATGGTACTTGAAGGACTGGGGAAATCACTGAGGGATATTCTCGCTAAAGTGGCCAAAGCGGGTCATGTAGACGAGAAGCTCGTAAAGGAGATCTCCAGGGACATCCAGAGAGCCCTTCTCCAGGGAGATGTTAATGTCAAACTGGTGCTCCAGCTGACCAAGGACCTGGAGCGGAGGGCATTGAACGAGAAGCCCCCTGCTGGCATGAGTATAAGGGAGCATCTTGTCAAGATCATTTACGAGGAACTAGTGAAGATACTGGGGGAGAAACGCAGCATCCCCATCAAAGGCCAGACCATAATGATGGTCGGTCTCTACGGCCAAGGGAAGACAACACACTGCGGAAAACTGGCATACTACTTCAACAAAAAAGGAATGAGTGTTGGACTCATAGCCGCCGATGTTCACCGACCTGCGGCCTATGATCAGCTGGCGCAGTTGGGGGAGAAGATCAGTATTCCCGTCTTCGGAGATCCGAATGAGAAAAACGCTCCAAATATTGTGAAAAAGGGGATGGAGCATTTCTCAGACACGGATATTGTAATAATCGATACCTCGGGCAGACATGCACTTGAGGATGATCTCATAGAGGAACTCAAGGCAGTGTCCAAGGTCGCAGAGCCGGACGAACGTATCCTCATTCTTGATGCAGCGACAGGTCAGCAAGCGGGACCCCAAGCAAAGGCCTTCCATGATGCTGTAGGAGTGACCTCCGTCATCATCACCAAGATGGACGGCACGGCCAAGGGCGGGGGAGCCCTAAGTGCCGTGGCCCAGACCGAAGCTTCCATCGTCTTCATTGGCACGGGGGAGCACCTCCGGGACCTAGAGGCATTCGAGCCCGCGAGATTCATTTCACGCCTTCTGGGAATGGGCGACATACAAACATTGATGGAGAAAGCCCAGGAGTCAATGACCGAAGAACAGGCCTTAGAGACCACCAAGAAGATCATGGCTGGCCGCTTCACGCTCAAGGAGATGTACGAGCAGATGGAGATGCTCACCAACATGGGACCCCTGCAGAAGCTCATTTCCATGATACCCGGCATGCCTGGACTCACAGATAAAGTGGACTTTGAGGCATCCCAGGAGAAACTCTATAGGTTCAGAGTGATACTCGATTCCATGACCGACGAGGAGATGGAGAACCCGAAGATCATCAAGTCATCACGGGTGATAAGGATCGCCCGTGGCGCTGGAGTCGATCCCAGGGATGTTCGGGAACTTCTTAGGCAATACAACACCTCCAAGAAGGCGGTCAAGGGATTCATGGGAAACCGCAAGCTCCGCAAGCAGATGTTGAAGCAGCTTCAGGCCGGGGGCATTGAGGACTTTGGAGGATTCTCATGAGGAGATTCGTCGTGGTGGGTCACCGGGCCATTACCTCGGGCGACTTCAAGCTGGATGACCTTTGCGGAAGTGCTGGTAGACTAGATGTGCTATTGAGAGCCATCAATTCATCATTCTTTCTCTCACATGACATCAGGAAGGATGTTGAGCTTCATCTGATACTACTGGGTGAGCCTGAGCCTCCAAAGACCGTTAGGCTGGTAGGATCTGAACTGAAGTACCTGAATCCCGATGAGAGGAGCACGGGTGCGCTGATACGTAACGCCCTCATGAAGAAAGCCAAAGGGGAGGAGAAATCCTCACCTGGCATATACATCTCGAACCGGTCTTACAAGGACGTCCTTTCGACCATTCCAAAGGGGACCCAGTTCGTATATCTAAAAGAGGATGGAATGGACATCAGGAATATTGACCTGGGTGATGACGTGACCTTCGTTCTGAGTGACGACCAGGATCTATCCGCCGAGGAGGAGGAGATACTGATGGATTACAGTCCTGAGAATGTGAGCCTTGGACCGATAAGCTATCACTCAGATCATTGCATCCTTGTGGTGAATAACGAGATAGACCGGAGGCTTCGCTAGGACTACAAGGACCAATGGAAAAAGGTTCTTCTAGGGGTAAAGCGTTAAGCGGCCCGATAGTATGGAGAAGATACCTCAGCACAAGCACTGCTCCGAATGCGGAAAAGCATTTATCGGCAGCGAAAAGTACTGCTCCACCGAATGCAAGAAAGGCGGGGAGAAGATACTGAAAACCCGCAAGAGGCAGCTGCTAATCCTCTATGTAGTTACCCTTGTCATACTAACTGTAGCTGTCATCATCATGGCGGTATGAATGAAAGTCGCGATTGGTGGTACATTCAATATTCTCCACAAGGGCCACAAGGTTCTGCTAGATGCTGCATTTTCCAGGGGACTGGATGTCTTTGTAGGCATCACCTCGGATGACTTTGCACGAGGTCGAAAATCCAGCCATATTCCACTTGATGAAAGGAGAAAGAGGCTGGAGGAGTATCTCTCATCCAACTTCGATCGCTGGGAAATAGGCGTTCTGGAGGATCCGATGGGTCCCACGGCATGGGAAGAGGACATTGGGATTCTTGTTGTCTCTCCTGACACCTACGCCACTGGAGAAATGATAAACGAAGTGAGGGTGAAGAACGGCTTGAAACCTATGGAGCTGGTTAGAGTCAATTATGTTCTCGCGGAGGACTACCTTCCCATTTCATCCACCAGGATACTCGCCGGGGAGATAGATACAGAAGGAAAGCTAAGCAGACCTCTTAGAGTGATAGTTGGCTCTACCAATCCAATCAAGATAACTGCGGTCAAGTCTGTTATGGAACGCGTCCTTAGGAGCTGTGAGATCTCCAACTTGAAGGTTGTAACTTCCGTAGGAGAGCAGCCCTTCGGAGATGCCACGTTGATAGGGGCCAAGGAACGGGCTCAGGCCGCTTTAAAGCATGGGGATCTTGGCGTAGGGATCGAGGCTGGAGTATTCGAGAGGGAAGACGGGCTGTACGACATTCAGTACTGCGCCATTACAGATAGGGCAGGATGGATAACCGTGGGTCATGGTTCCGGCTTCAGGTATCCACCCAGAGTTGCCGAAATGGTAAAATCCAGTATGACTGTGGGTCAAGCGTTCGAGAAGATACACGGCATCAGTAATATCGGAATGAAGGAAGGAGCTATTGGTTTCCTGACAAAGGGGATGCTGACCCGAGAGTTGCTCACCGAACAGTCTGTGATGGCTGCAATGATTCCAAGGATGAAGGTGGACCTCTATACCGACATCTGAACCCTCTCTCGCCTGAAATAATCTATGTAGACCTCGACCGACGCACAGTTAGCCGGTCCTGGGCATCCAAATTTTGCATATCGTGAACAGTATGCCCCGTCAACAAGAAATTCGCATTCGATCTCCTTGTTGGCTTGACATTTCTCACCTATGCAGCCGAATCCTTGGTAGACCCCTCTGCAAAGGCCATCCTCGGCCAGAAATGGGCAATTCATCTAGATCCGTCCCCTGGATTCCCTGAACTCTACGAAGTGGGACATGTAGCTCTCCATGGTCTCACAGTTATCCCTTCCTGAACAGTAGAATCTCTGATAGCGTGGGCAATAGAGCCCTTGCCATTTCTCTCTGTGGCATTCATCCGCTACGGTGAAAACTCCGCGGCCTAGAAATCCCAATCTGCAGTTATCTTTGCCTATGCACTCCCTTCCTTCGATTAATCGGTGAGCGCACAGGTTCCCATGATAGCGGTACCTGCACAAGCTAGACCATCCCTTCCTGATATAATTAATTCAAACTGGCACTATAAAACTATTGTAATCATTACAGCGATGTGTTTAGATACTGACCGAATTGTACTATCTAGCCCCTGATATTCTTTTTTTCGATAGGTTCAAACGGGAGAGTATACCAGTCCCTTCTCCCCTGAAGTAATCTTCGGTGAACATGAACTTGGTCATTATCACTAACCATATGATCTCGACAGGAGTTGATATCGCTGCCGGGAGGGCTGCCTCTGCCCCTATAAGCGTTGCAGCCAGGGCTGCAGCCATTCCGGTGTTCTTATAGGTAGTGAACAGAACCATGTTCACTCCCTGCTTCCTCCCGAGACGTGACTTCTTGGCGATCCAGTAGACGGCAAGGCCGGGAATGAATACCCTGGCAGTGGCCGCTGCCAAGAGAATGACTATTAGATATGGATCTCTGAAGAAGAACTCGCGGTTAGCTCCTACTACAGCGAAGCAGACCACCAACAAGGATAGGTTGATGATGGCGACCCTGGTGTCGGCACTCATTGTGACCCTCTTCACTCCCCTGGAAATGATGATGGGGAGGAAGATCATGATAAGGACGGAGCTGACCAGGCTAAGCGGGTTCACCTCCATACCTAGAATCGCGATCATGAGGAGGGGGGTTATCCCAATGGATGCCAAGTATATGATCGCTGTGGAAACGAGAGAGTTCTTTACATTGCCCCTTAGCAGGAAGGTGAAAGGTATCACGCATACGGCCGAAGGCACCACTGCCTCGATTATCCACCCGCTTCGGATGGGATCCTCGAACAGGAAGGCGATGAGGATCGTGGAACCAGTGCCAAGTCCAAAGGTAAGGAGAAGGGCAAGGATCGTGGTAGAGAAATGCTCTTTGACCTCCAGACCCTTGAAGCTTATCCCACAAAGCGAGAGGGACATCATGACTACCAGGGCCACGGTGATGAACTCGGAGTTGAAGAGCGGAAAACCGCCCAGGGCTAGTCCCAACACGAACCCTATAGACATCATGATGGGATTGTTGAGTATGATCTCCCTTAGTGCCACGGGGGCCGTGAAACGGATGTTCCTTTTTAAGATTTCGCATCATAACCGTTGAATATCATCGGTTCTTTGGGATTTGAAAAACGAAAGTGGACCTGAAATTCCATAATTTCGAATAATTTGATTATTGTGGATAATCATATGATTCCCCCGGATAATCACATCACCGGAAAGATTGTCTATATGACCGTCGATTGAGGCATCATGACTAAGAGGGAGGATATAATCTCCTTCGGCCCTGTTCCCTCGCGACGTCTGGGTAGGAGCCTCGGCGTCAACAACATACCTCCCAAGACCTGCACCTATTCCTGCGTGTATTGCCAATTGGGGAGAACGAGTGGAATGACGCTTAAGAGATCGAGTTTCTTCGGTCCGAAGCGTGTTCTTGAAGATGTTGGGAAAAGGGTGAGCTGCCTCGAAAAGATGGGCGAGAGGATCGACTATATCGCCTTCGTTCCCGACGGTGAGCCAACGCTCGATAGGGATTTGGGTTCTGAGATATCGGGAATGAAGGAACTGGGATATCCAGTAGCCGTCATAACAAACTCCTCCCTATTATCGGACATCGAAGTCAGGGAAGAGCTCGCCATGGCAGATTGGGTAAGTCTTAAGGCAGATGCTGCTTTGGAAGAGGCTTGGCGAGCGGTGGATCGGCCCCATGGGAAGCTCACACTCGAGGAAATGATCGATGGAATGCTTCTCTTCAAGGATGATTATGAGGGAACCCTGTGCACAGAGACTATGCTAATAAATGGTTTGAACGACACCCCCGCTGTTCTAGAAGCCACCTCAGATCTGATAGCCGACATTTCCCCAAATCGGGCATATCTGTCCATCCCGGTCAGACCACCCGCCGAAGGTTGGGCATTAGCACCCGATGCAGAGCATATCATACTGGCCCTGACGATTTTCATGGAAAGGGGTTTGAAGAGTGAGATGCTTTCCTCACTTGGAGAGGGGAGATTCTCTCTGGCGGGTGATATCGAAACGGAGATACTCCGCATCACATCGGTCCATCCCATGGACAAGAGGTCTCTTGGCGATCTCCTGAAGACCGCTCATAAGGATTGGACTCTGGTTGATGAGCTCATGGATAGGGGAGAATTGATCAGCCTCAAGCTCGGCAATGAGATCTTCTACATGAGGAATCTCGGTACAAATACGGGGAAATGATAAAAGGGATCCACTAGAGATATTCATTCGATGAACAGATCCCCCGAGCTGAAGGTTGGATTTGGAATGATCAACGAGATCATTCTGCAACCGATCAGGTCTATACTATTGAGAACTAGTCTCGAAATCGGAGTCTTTGATGTCCTCTCGGATTTCACTTCCTCCATAGATGTTTCAAAGAGATTGGGTACACATCATGATAACACCCGTTATCTTCTGGATGGACTGGCGTCCTGTGATCTGGTGGAAAAGAATAATCAGATGTATAGGAATACCGAGATGTCCAGACTCTATCTCGTAAGCGAGAGCGCCAACTATATGGGCTCTTATATACAGCTATACCAGAGATCACTCATCGATGCCTTGGACGACCTGACGGAAATGGTGCAAAAAGGCTCGATACCTTCGCCCCCCAAGGTTGTTGACGGCTCTTATGACGAATTCGAAGAGTATGTAAAGGCTCTGGCCAGCGCGGCAAAGGGAGGGACCGCTCGAATAGCGGCCCGTATCGTGAGTCAACAACCAGAGTTTCCAACCATGCGAAGGATGCTTGATATCGGTGGTGGACCCGGAATAATAGCAATGGCCATTGTAGATCCACATCCTTTCATGAAGGGAGTTATCTTCGAACAGCCAGCCATGGCCGAGGTGGCAAGAAAAAATATTTCGGATTTCGGAATGGAGGACAGAATGGAGGTTATCTCCGGGAACTTCCTGACCGATCCTTTAGAAGAATCTTTTGATCTTATCTGGACCAGTTTCTGCCTCTACTTCGCGAAGCATCATCTGGACGAGACGATCAAAAAGATATTTGAAGCTCTAGAGCCGGGAGGCATTTTCATCTCGCTGCATGAAGGCTTGAATGAGGAAGGTACAAAGCCGGAGATACTAGTGCTTCCAAACATCGCGATGAACATGAACGGGCATGACACGGCCTTCGAAAGTGGCGAGATCGTGGAAGCGATGAGGCGAAGCGGATTCTCAGATGTCAGGAGCAGACCTGAAGACAGTCCCTTTGGAGAGGTTGAGGTCGTCATAGGAAAGAAAGAATAGAAAGCGCCGAGGGGGAGATTCGAACTCCCGTGGTGCAGAGCACCACCGGCTCTCAAGGCCGGCGCCGTGATCCGGGCTTAGCTACCTCGGCCCACATTTGGCAAAGCCCTTCCCCCGTATAAGCTTTATCTCATTTTCACCTGACTGAGGCCTTGTGATCTCCCCTCACGAAGAATCTTTACAGATAAGACTAGGCCTCAGGTTGCCACAATTGGTAATCTCTACTTAGAAAATCTTGCCCAGCCTGGTTGAAAGCATGGTGTCGATATCCAGCTCGAATGCGCCAACTGGATAGCCCAGCTCCATTTTTGAAATTACCTCAGGGTCGATCTCCCCGAAATGTCCAACTTCGATCCCTTCTATGGATACAGAGGCGGCCCTTCCCCCTAGATACATACCCGACGATAATGGTCTGATCTCATGGTCAATGGAGATGTCCCTCAGGATGCTCTCCGTCAAGGATTTCATTTCGGTGAAGCTTACCCTGGAATGGACCGAAAGACCTGCTAGATGACGGGTTCGCTTCAGATCGACCATCACATCACCTACCTCGAAGATCCTTTGAGGAAGATCGCGGTGCTTGTTCTTGCGAACCACCTCGAAAAGGCTTGGTAGCAAGTGCCAGCGCATGCAAGTGTAATCCTCTCCAAGAGGATTCTGGATCTCCACCACTTCATGAGACGGGATGCTCATCATCGCGAACTGTTCTCCAGGGTTGGATAGCATTAGTGTAGTTACCTCCATGTATCCATATCCTATCATGAGCTGCTTGATCTGATCAGAAGCACGCTCTATAGGCCTGAGGCTGCCAAATGTCTGGACCCGAGGAAGTGTCGAGCCGAAGTTCTCATAACCATGGCCAATGGCCACGTCCTCGGCAAGATCCACGGGATGTAGGATATCCAGTCTGGTTGCGGGTACCAATACCTTCACTTTGCCGTTGTCAACGGATGCATCATATCCCATTCTCTTGAGGGCGATCACTATCTCCTCATCGGTGATGTTCATTCCGAGGAAGGAACGGCAGAAATCGGCATCAAGCTCCCATCTCCGAGGCTCCAGATCCGGAGTGATGAATTCCTCCTCGGCAATAACCTTGACTGTCTGGATTATGGCTCCCCGCTCAGCTATGGAGGTCGCCACAATATTGAGCGCTCCGGATATTGCCTTGAAATCTGTACCGGTGACGTCGATGAACAGGTTCTCCGTCGACTCGGTCACCGTGGTCAGGCGACCGTTTATGATCGGTGGGAATGAAAGTACTTCATCGTTTCGGTCCAGGATCAGCGGGTAGTGTTCCTTCCCCTCCAGAACGAACGCGTAATCGATCCCCTTTTCATGCCTCTCGAGGATCTCTCGAAGATTCATCTCCTCATCCTTGGCCAGAGGAACGAATGATACAGATTCCGGGTCGACGGCCTTGTACTTGAAGGGTGGCTCTACCCTGTCAAGGTCATGGATTCCGATGGAAACCTTGGCCCTCTTCCGCCCCATAGTTAGGTGGAGCTTCTCCTGGACCTCCATGAGCGATTTGATGAGTTCGTCAGTCATCACCACGTTCCTGATTACTCCTGCAACCACGTAAGGCCGTACTTCAAGGACGCTGGGATCCCTATAAAGCACCATACCCGAATCCTCAGTGGGATAGAGCTTCATTCCGGCCTCCTTCCCTAAGAAGGCGCGTAACGCTCGCGCTATGCCCTCCACGCTGAAAAGATCCGGCCTGCTGGGGAAGAACTCCATCGCGATCTCACCCGTCTCCTCGTCGAAATCGTGCAGATCGGCACCCATCATGGGTATCTTCTCCAAGAGCTCTTTCATGGGAACATCGAACCCCATGAGCTCAGTCAGGTCTCGGTGGTCGAAATTGATGACTGGCATGGCTCAAAGCCATGGGGATGAGACTATATTATTCTTTTCTCACTGCCAGTATTATGACATCCCCCACGTTGGTACCTGTTGGACCGGTTACTATGAGCGAATCTTCTCTCTCGAAATAGCTGGCTGAATCGTTACTTTCCAGGAATTCGTCGATATCAGATCTGATCGATCCTGCATCTCCAATAGCTCCTCCCGCGTTCGAATTACCGTCAACACCATCTGTACCGAAGGAGATCAGGGTGACTCCCTTGCTTAGCTTAGGAAGAGCCCCCAGAACCAGTTCGCAGTTGCGTCCTCCTCTTCCTCCTCCCTTTACTGTCACGGTGGTCTCCCCTCCTGCAAGCAGGATGGCGGGAGGCCCGATCGGGTCGTGGTGAAGGGTGACCTCGCTTCCAATTGATCCCAACACCTTGCCAACCTCCCTCGCCTCCCCTTCGAGCGCGGAGGTGAGAATGATCGCTTTGTATCCAAGCTCGATAGCTCTCCCCTTCGCTGCCATGAGAGCTCTCCAGTTGTTGCCTACTATCACATTCTCAACCTTCTCGAAGATTGGGTTCCCAGGCTTGGGCGTCTCATCCTCACCTCGTAGCAGATGGTCCACGACGCTCCGAGGGGCCTTACCCATGAGATCGTACTTGTCTAGAACCGTAAGTGCGTCAGAAAAGGTGGTGGGGTCGGGAGCGGTCGGTCCGGAGCATATGCTTTCCAGCGGATCTCCGACCACATCTGATAATATTAGGCTCAACACCATGGCAGGATGGCATGCTCTGACCAGATTTCCCCCTTTGACCCGGGATAGATGCTTTCTCACGGTGTTGATCTCCTCAATGTTCGCGCCGGCCAACATCAACAATTCGGAAGTTCTCCTCTTGTCCTCCACGCTCACATTCTCTGGAGGCAGAGACATCATGGCAGATCCTCCCCCCGAAATGAGGCAGATGACCAGATCATTCTCGTCTGCTTCCTCACATAAAGCCAGTATTCTCTCCGCTCCTTGGCGGTTCTCCTCACTTGGATGAGGGTGAGTGCTCTTGTGCAGATTGATAGGTCCTATATGGCCCTCATCCAGGACGTTGAGATATCCTTCATTTATCCTGTCTCCCAGGACATCAAGCACGGCGCGAGTCATGCCCACGGACGCCTTACCCGTTCCCACGACAAGTATCCTTTCAACCTCATGCAGATCGATCGAGACATCTCCCACTCTGAGTAGACCATCCTCAAAGGAAAGAGAGTCATTGACACATCGGTAGGAGTCGATCGAGCGCACGGCGGCCTCCAATACCTCCAACATGTCCATCCTGGCTATTGGATCTTCGCCTTTGATCAGCTGGGTCCTTCTTTGAATATTCAAATCAGCCCTCCAGAACCTTTGGGTTAACGAGATTGATTGGCCTCTTTCCAGATAGTGCCAACAGCAGATCTTGGGCTGCCATGATCGCCATGGTATCCCTGGATTGAAAGGTCGCACTTCCGGTGTGCGGAGTCAGGACCACATTATACAGTTCAGTCAATCCAGGAGTGAGGTTAGGCTCGTTCTCGAAGACATCAAGGCCCGCGCCCGCTATCCTCTTCTCCCTCAGTGCCGCAACAAGCGCATTCTCGTCGATAACTTCTCCCCTAGCGAGATTCACCACGATGGCTGTATCCTTCATCAGGTCGATCTCCCTCTCCCCGATCAGATGTCTGGTCTCGGGTGTCAGGGGAACATGGAGAGATATGAAGTCCGATTCCCGGAGAAGATCATCGAGTTCGACCTTCACCGCTCCCAGCTCCTCCTCGAGTTCGGTCTTCCTGGTCCTGCTGTGGTATAAAATCCTCATGTTGAAGCCATTGGCCCTCCTGGCCACTGCGGATCCAATGTCTCCTAGGCCAACGATGCCTATGGTCTTACCGTAGACCTCGTATCCCAGCATCAATTTGGGACCCCAGCCTAAGAATTTGCCCTCTCGCACGAAACGATCTGACTCCGGTATCCTTCTGGCGACAGCCATGATCAGCGCCCAGGAGAGATCTGCGGTTGCCTCCCTTAGAGCGCCTGGGGTATTTGTGACCATCACTCCATTCTGAGTTGCGAAAGCCACATCGATATTGTTGTAACCGACCGCATAATTCGATATGATCTTGAGAGTGTTACCGGCAGCCTCGATCACCTCGCGGTCTATCCTGTCGGACAGCAAGCAGTAGAGCCCATCCTTACCCTTGACTCTTTCAAGAAGTTCGTCCTTTGAGATCGGTCGATCCCCCTCGAAGATATCCATATCGACCTTGTTCTCCAGGATTTCAAATCCCGAATCTGGTATCCTCCTGGTGATGAGAACCTTGGGTAGCGCCATGAGGAATAATATTTGTGAACATCGCATATAACTATCTTCCCAGCTCGCTGTGGGCGCTAGAGAGATGCCCCGCCGCTTCGGCCGCAAGAGTGGATAGTTCTCCCGCCAGGACCGTGGATGCGATGATCTCGGCGAGCTTCTTGGCCTTTCCCTCGCCCAGGCATCCCAGCATGGAGAGGGCTTCACTCTGACAGGGTAACCTTGTCCCTCCTCCCACGGTTCCTACCTCCAGAGCTGGGATCCTTACCGAGAAATAAAGACCATCATTCAACGACTCTGCGGTGGTAGTTCCCATACTTCCCTCCACGACCTGTGCCGCATCCTGTCCTGTGGCGATGAATGTGGCGGCTATGATATTGGCCATATGAGCGTTGAACCCGTATGATAGGGCAAGACTGCTGCCTAGCGCATTCTTCCTCACGCATGCCTCTTCCACAGCCTCCGGCGAAGTATGTAGCTTCTCATCCACGATAGATCTGGGGATGTTCACTTCCGCGTGCACTGTCTTGCCCCTGCCCAAAATAGAGTTGATACCGGCTGGCTTCTTGTCGACGCACATGTTCCCAGAGACCGAGACCAGGGTGGCACCAGTCTCCCTCTCGATCAGCATGGAAGCCTCCTCCGTAGCGATGGTGGCCATGTTCATGCCCATGGCGTCCCCCGTCTCGTAGGCGAATCGGAGGTAGAGATTCCTCCCGACCATGAACGGCCTCACTTCAATCAGCTTGCCATGTCGAGTGGTGGACTCAGCCGCTTCCTTCACCAGATCGAAGTGTTCTTTGACCCATTTGACCACATCGACACCATGCTTGATCCCGTTAACCCTGAAAACAGGGGCACGGGTCATCGCGTCCTTGACCACTATAGTATTGGAACCGCCCGCGTGGGTGATGACCGAGCATCCCCGGTTCACCGAGGCCAGTAAAGCTCCTTCGGTGGTCGCCATGGGGATCAGGAACTCACCCTGGGCATGCTCACCGTTGATGAGCAAAGGTCCCACGAAGCCCACGGGCACCTGCACGCAGCCGATCATGTTCTCGATGTTCTTCTCGGCCAACAGGGGATCGAACGTGTAGGATGATATATACTCGAGCTTGGTGTCGGTGAACTTCTCAACGGCTTCCCTGCGCTCCTTAACATCACCCCGAGTTCTTCCTCTGTTCTTGAGTCCCCCTACCATGGTATCCTCACATAATCGGCATGGGGGGTAATTAGGTTATCTGACTTTAATCGTTGAAAGAGAGCATCTCAACAACGTAAAGGGGCCATGCCCAGTCAACAGAACCAAAGGTTTTTATGGGTTGACTTAATTCCTGCGAAAGCCGATGGGCCCATAGCTTAGCCTGGTTGGAGCGCCCGGCTGATAACCGGGAGGTCGGGAGTTCAAATCTCCTTGGGCCCACTACCATTTCCCTGACTTCTTTCAACAAATGCCACTTTCAGGGCATTCTGTGGATTTCAAAACAAGACACAGAGCTGCATTATTGCTGCTCGATACATCAGAATCTAGACCTTGTGGGTACATCATTTGCGTTGGATTCATATGAATAAGGATGCATATGTTCTGCCCTTTCTATGCACCAGATTGAAATGTCATTAACCTACCCGTCCTCCTGAATCTTCTTTCGAGAGGTCAATACCAATGCTTGACCCAAGACCTTCGGAAAATACTCCATTGCTGTTCCATCCGAAAGGATGAAGTTGTTAAGGAGGACATTATAGGTCTCGAAACTGGGCGAATCCGACTATGTCTGTATGACCGTGATGATGGTTTTGGATCGTGAACTTGAGTCGCATCCAGCTGGCGGCGAAGAAGGCCTGTTGTGATGATATAAAATGCATGTTAGTGCTCGGGTCCGTTGGAAAAAAATCTTATCGGGGACCTGATGGCCCCCTGATGTACTCTACCGCACTAGTGGTAGACCAATTTCCTTCCCTCACGGGAGTGCTTGAGCATGCACTCCCATAGTGGGTATCGAATTCCTCATCTTGTCGGTTCCACGAGCGGCTTAGCGACCGTATTTTTCCCAATACGCCGAGAAGAGTTCCTCGTCGGTCGGTGGCTTCTTCGGATTCTGGACGATGCGGGAAACCCATGTGAGGTTCACGAAGTGTCGGGCGTTGACGTTCTCGGTGGTGATGTTCCCTCCCCAGGTCCCGCACGAGAGGGAGAGAGTGAAGGGGAGGCCATTGCGAGGGCTACCTGCGCCCTCGTTCATGTTCTGGTTCACCATGACGCGACCCGTCCGGGTGCCGAATGCGAGGGCATCCACATGCTTATCGTTCGAGGTATGGATTCCGCATGAGTGGCCGAGTCCCTGATACTCTGTGATCCTGTTCGTGAGGTCCACGGCATTTTGGATTTCGCCCTCGTATCGGTACAGAGAGAGGACGACTGACAGCTTCTCCCCCGAGAACGGGTAATCGGGGCCAGTTCCGGTCTCCTCCACCACCAAGAAGGTGCGGTCCTCGGGAAGATCTATGTTAGCGAGATTCGCTATGTGCCCTGCGGGCTTAGCGATGACATCAAGGCTTGGAATGGGTCCGCCCTTGGGCCACATCACCTTCTGTAGGCGTGCCTTCTCCTCAGCGTTGCAGATGTATGCACCATTCTGAACCAGCTTCTCCACCAGAGAATCGTATATCGACTCATGGGCTAGAACGGAGTTGTCGGCCAGGCAGCTCGTGGCGTAGTCAAAGACCTTCGCCCTCGCGATCATGAACGCGGCGTCGTCAATGTCCCCGGTCTCGTCCACGATATGGACCGTGTTGCCAACACCAACACCATATGCGGGCGTTCCCGAGCTGTAGGCGGCTTTCACCATTCCGGCGCCACCGGTGGCCACTATCAGATCTGCTTGACGCATGAGTTCCTGGGTCTTCGCAATAGTTGGGTTTTGAATGATCTGTATCAGGTCCTCAGGCACTCCCATGGCCTTGCAGCCCTGGCGCATGAGATTGACGGCGAGTTCCGAGGATTTCTGTGTTTTGGGATGCGCAGCTACGATGATGGCATTCAAGCCCTTCGCAGCGCAGAGGGCCTTCATAGGCGGTGTCGCGTCCGGTCCGGTGGATGGGATGATTGCTGCCACCACACCTACAGGTTTTGCGATCTTCACGAGTCCTTTTTTGGGGTCCTCCTCAACGATACCCACCGTCTTTACGCTCTGCATGTCCTGAATCGTGCCAGTGACACGGAGTCGAATCTTGGTAAGTTTGTCAGTATAGTTACCGAATCCGCCTTCTTCGACGGCGAGCCTCGCTAGGGCCTCGCATTCCTTGACGACGTGCCAACCAATTGCCATGACCAGCTCATCTGCCTCGGCTTGCGTGAAGTGCTCAATGGCCTTCATCGAGGTTCGCCGCGGGAGCGGTATTAGATGAAGTACTCATGCATAATCAGACAAAACAGCACGTACATAACGCTTACCTACTTCATGACCGTGATTTTCTGTAATTCTTCACACTAAAATAGAGATTGGCAACTTCTTAATTTCTTAATCCATTCCCACTTTATGAAGAAGTGGTAAAACTGGTAGGCGATCTAGATATGTTGAAATCGATTCTTTCACCTCCTATTCCTTTGAATACAAGCATAGAACCGGCCAAGAAACAGGGCTCGGGATTCAAATGATCATTACTGCGAGCAATATTCTCCCGGAGCAGGTAATCATATTAGATCTATCATGACCATGATCGAGCCAGGAGCCTATCGGAGGTCATAGTAGCTGAATGATTCAGGTGCTTTCTTTCCAGGAAAAGGCATCAAAGATCTCTATGAACCACTTCGAAAGAATCGGGTTTGAACATGGGTTAACCTAACTTTCCCCAAAATAACGCATTTTCTATTATAGCTCATTTGATCTTATTGAGGAGCTTGATCTCGCCATCGCTGTCGTAGGTGAAGATATAGCCTGTGACATTCTCTCTCTTGTCCTCTGGCAACTCGCTCATTATCTCTCCGACCTTGTCCCGCACCCTCGCTGGGAACAGTGGATCCCTGTTCGGGATCACCACTCCGACACTGCAGCCGCCCTCCAGGCACTTCCTGTACTCCTCCCATGAGAACATGTGCCAGGAGAGTGGAGATTCCACGAATTCATAGCTTTTTATCTCGTCGTTCCTACCGACCGTTACCACTGCCCTATGGCCATCTGTGTCGACACCGTACTCTACGCAGCAGACCGGGTCCTCCTTCTGTAGCATGTCCTTCCTATTGACGGCTACCCTTTCAAGCAGCGTGAAATCGGTCATCATATTATCTTTGAAGTCGGTGGGATAAGAGCCTTTTCATTGAAGTGACGTCTCTAGCAGGGGAGCAGAGTGTTAGATACCTAGCCGAAGCTCATACCTTAGAAAATTAAAAAATAGGGAAAATTGGGAGCTTAGCTCCCATTATGTGTTTAAGCCGGGCAGACCGGGCAGGGTATTGGACCATCCTGGTATGGACAGCAGCTCACGGGTATGTGAACCATCCACATGGAGTAGTCGCAGACCATCGGGCACTCGAGGAATGA